>DATEOL010000340.1:0-14342 GCA_035274025.1 Gemmatimonadales bacterium
TCCGGCTCATCTCGGGGGGGAAGTACGACCTCGCCGTTCTCGACCTCCGGCTTCCGGGCATGAATGGCGTGGAGATGGTGCGGACCCTTCGCGATCGCGGCGTGGGAATTCCCATCCTGGTGCTCACCGCGCAGGATGCCGTCGACGCCAAGGTCACGACGCTTCGCGCCGGCGCCGACGACTACGTGACCAAGCCCTTCGCCTTCGAGGAGCTGCTCGCGCGGGTCGAGGCGCTGGCGCGCCGGCCTCGCCAGGTGGCGACCCCGGTCCTTCGGGTGGGCGACCTCGAGGTCGACACCAGCACCCGGGAAGTGAAGCGGGGCGGCCGGCCGATCGAGCTCACGCCCAAGGAATACGCCGTGCTCGAGTACCTGGTCCGCCACCAGGGGCGGGTGATGTCACGCACGCTGATCACCGAGTATGCCTGGGATTATCACTTCGATCCCGGCACCAACATCGTGGACGTCGTGGTCAACCGGCTGCGCAAGAAGCTGGAGCAGGATGACGGCACCAAGATCCTGCACACGGTTCGCGGCGTGGGCTACGTGGTGAAGGCAGGCTGATGAGCACCCTTCGTCAGAAACTGACCGCCTGGTATACGGCGGCGGTGCTGGCGACCCTGACCGCGTTCGGTGCCACTCTCTACATCGATCGCCGCGTCTCGACCGCGCGGGAGCTCGACCAGCGGCTCGCCCTCGAGGCCAACCTTTCCGGCTACTGGCTCGCCGAATCCCAGCGGGTCCTCGGCCGCATCGTGGCCCCCGAGGATGGCGTCCCCAAGCTCGATCCCGGAATCACGGCGTACTTCGACGCGTTCCGCGATTACCTGATCATCGCGGCCCCCGACGGGCGGCCGCTCTACGTCTCGGACACGGCCCGCACCCTTCCGTTCCCCTCGTTCGAGCGGATGATCGACCCGCTCCGCACCCAGCCGAAGGAGCGCCAGTACGGCACCTACACGCCCGACGCCTCGGTGGGGCCGCTCCGGTACGTGGTGCAGCCGGTCTTTGGCACCGCGGGACAGGTGGGGGGACTGCTCGTCGCGGCTTCGTTCAACTCGGTCGTGTTCGGTCCCAGTGCCCTGCTCCGCTCGATGATGGTGACCCTGCCGGTGGTCCTGCTCGCGTCGTTGTTGCTCGGGTATTGGCTCGCGCAGTCGGTCCGGCCCATGGAGAAGATGGTGCAGGAGCTGGAGGCGATCACCGACGGTCGCAGCCTCCACCGCCGTCTCGCGGTTCCCCAGACCGACGACGAGATCACCCGGCTCGGCCTCGCGGTGAACCGGATGTTTGCCCGCCTGGAGCAGAGCTTCTCCGCGCTCCACCGCTTCATCGCCGACGCGAGTCACGAGCTCAAGACGCCGCTCATGGTGCTCCGCGCGGGGGTGGAGCGCTCCCTCACCAATCCGGGGAACCCGCCCGAGAACCTCGAGGCGCTCGACGGCTCCCTCTCCGAGATCAACCGGATGTCCGAGATGGTGGAGAATCTCCTGACCCTCGCGCGGGCGGACGAAGGTCGCGCCCCGCTCGCGGTGGAGCCCTGTGACCTGCGGGTGCTGGTCGAGGAGGCGGCGGAAACCGCGGGGATGCTGGCGGAGGCCGAAGGGATCTCGGTGACACCCACGATTCCCGAGCAGCCGGTGCTGCTCAACGTCGACCGGAACCGGATTCGACAGCTCCTCCTCAACCTCGTGACCAATGCGGTGAAGTACACCCCGGGCGGCGGGGCGGTCACGGTGGAGCTGGACGACCGCGGCAGCGAAGTCGTGCTTCAGGTAGGCGACACCGGGATAGGGATAGCGCCCGGCGACCTTCCGAATATCTTCGATCGCTTCTGGCGCGGCGATCCTTCCCGCTCGCGGGTTGGAGCCCAGCCAGGAACCGGGCTTGGCCTCGCGATCACCAAGTGGATTGCCGAAGCGCACGGGGGCACGATATCCGTGCAAAGCCGTCCGGGACGCGGCACCACATTTACAGTGATGCTCCCCCGGGTTGCCGAGCATCCGGCGATCGCGGCCGACAACTAACCCCGCTGTAATCGTTTTGTAATGTGGTCTACACCCTCCTGACAGAGTGGGGAAGTTGATTACTACCCACGCGTTGTTTGGACGGACCTGGAAGGGAGAACCATGTTCGAGAACCTGATCGAGTCCAAAAAGAAGGGCTTCTCCTCCACCCGGCAGACCGTCGCGTCGGTGGTGGCCCACGTGGTCATCATCTTCGCGGCAGTGAAGGCCACGGCCGGTGCCGCTGAGGAGCTCAAGGAGCTGATGCAGGACACCACGATGGTGTTCCTGAAGCCGCCTCCGCCTCCGCCGCCGCCGCCGCCAGAGCAGCCGCCGCCGGACGCGATCGTGACGGCCAATCCGCCGCCCCAGGGATTCCAGACGGTGATTCCGCCGACGGACATCCCGAAGGAGATCCCCCCGGTCGACCTGAACCAGAAGTTCAACGCCGCCGACTTCAGCGGTAAGGGCGTCGAGGGTGGTGTCGCCGCTGGTGTGGTTGGTGGCACCGGCCCGGTCGACACCCAGGCCGAGACCTACCTCGAGGCCGAGGTGGACGACCCGGTGGCCCCACTCAACATCCCGAAACCCCGCTTCCCCCCCGTGATGCAGCAGGCGGGCATCTCCGGTTCGGTGGACGCGCAGTATGTGGTCGACACCACGGGGCATGCGGACATGAGGTTCTGGAAAGTCCTCAAGAGCACCAACAAGGCGTTCGAGGAACCGGCCCGCGAGGCCATCAGCAAGGGTGTGTTCAAGCCGGCGCGCATCAAGGGAACTCCGGTGCGTCAGCTGGTGCAGCAGCGGATTTCGTTCAACATCGGCCAGTAGCCACTAACCGTCGAAACCAGATCGCGAGGGGACAATGGGTGTAGATATTATGGCATTGTGGGGCCACGCCGGCCCGTTTGCACGGGGCGTGGTGTTCGTGATGATCGCCATGTCACTGATGAGCTTTACCGTGGCGTTCAAGAAGCTCTGGTACTTCTACAAGAGCACGAGCGCGACCCGGAAGTTCGCGCCTCAGTTCAGCCGCGCCATTCAGGAAGAGCAGCTGGACCAGGCCATCGCGCTGGCCGAGAAGAACAAGGCCTCCCACGTTGCCCGCGTCCTCGGTGGCGCGCTGGGTGAGGTGAAGCCCCTCCTCCGCGACCGCGCCACGATCACCGCCGCCGACATCAATTCGGCCGAGCGCGCGATCGAGCGCCAGATGCTGCTCGAGCTCACCGACTTCAAGCGCGGCCTCGGCATCATGGCCACGGTCGGTTCGACCGCTCCGTTTGTCGGCCTTCTCGGCACCTGCATGGGCATCGTCGCCTCCTTCGAAGCCATGAGCTCGCAGGGCGCCTCGGGCGGCCTGGCCGGCATCGCCGGCGGTATCGCCGAAGCGCTCATCACCACGGCGCTCGGCCTCCTGGTCGCGATCCCGGCGGTGTGGTTCTACAACTATTTCACCACCAAGATCGAGTACCTGACCGCCGAAATGACGCACAGCTCCAAGGAGCTGATCGACTATCTCATCAAGAGCGTGGGCTCCGAGTTTGGTCGCTCGATCTTTACCAAGGAGTTCCAGGCCCAGAAGGCGGTGAG
Organism: Gemmatimonadales bacterium; assembly: GCA_035274025.1. GTDB lineage: Bacteria > Gemmatimonadota > Gemmatimonadetes > Gemmatimonadales > GWC2-71-9 > SZUA-320. Next base: position 3,596 of record DATEOL010000340.1, read on the forward strand.
CGGAAGTGGCCACATCAGTTGATATCGCGGGCCAGACCAACGTCAAGTCTGAGCCCAACGTCATCCCGATGATCGATGTCATGCTGGTGCTGCTGATCATCTTCATGATCGTCACACCGCTGATCGCCAACGGGTTCAAGGCCGTCATGCCCCAGGGCAGGAACCTCACGCCGGACGGTGAGGACGACGGCGAGGTCGTGCTGGGCATCGACGAGTCCGGGAAGTACTTCCTGAACGGGGCGCCGATACCGAACGAGGCGCTCCAGGATCAGCTGAAGAGCGTCTATGCGGCCCGCACCACGGACAAGATCATGTACTTCCGGGCCGACTCGAAGCTCAAGTTCTCGAAGATCCAGGAAGCCGTCGAAATCGCCCGCCAGGCCGGAGTCCGCGTCCTGGCGGCCGTCACCGAAAAGCAGCAGGTGGGCGGTCTGTTCGACACTGAAAAGGAGAAGTAATCATGGCCGGAGGCGGAGGAGGCGCACGCGGGGCGGTCACATCGGAGCCCAACGTCATCCCCATGATCGACATCATGCTGGTGCTGCTGATCATCTTCATGATCTCGCAGCCGCTTTCCCGGCAGGTGATCGAAGTGCAGGTTCCGCCGCTGGAGACCGCGGCGACCAATACGCCGAACGCCAATCAGATCGTCCTGGAGCTCACGGCGGATGGGGCGTACTCGATCAATTCCCAGCCGGTGCCGAAGGATCAGCTCGACCAGCAGATCCACAATATCTTCGACTCCCGGCCGGCGAAGCTGATGTTCATCAAGTCCGCGCCCGATCGCCTGTATCAGGACCTGATCGAGGCGATGGACGTGTCCCGGGGTGCCGGGGTGCAGGTCATCGGGTTCACCCCGAAGACCGGCTGAGAATGAAGCGGCTTGCCGGCAGCTGTTAGCGGCTAGCTTTGGAGGTCGAACGAGGCGCGGAACCTTCGGGGACCGCGCCTCGTACGTTTCACGTTGTCACGAGAAGCGCGGCCCAATCGTCTTATGCTTTGAGCAATGCTGCCTCCATCTGCCCCCACCGTCCTGTTTCCAAAGCCCAGACGTACGCTTGGGGGCACGGTGGTGTCTGTTGTCCTCCACCTCTCCATTCTCCTTCTCATCCTGTTCTTCCGGTATCACGACATTCTTGGCTGGAAAGAAGTCACCGAGGAGGGCGATTCAGGGAAGCGCGGTGGTGGCGGAGGTGGAGGAAGCCTTCAGGTCGTCGCGTTGCCGGCGCTGCCCAAGGCCGCCGCGCCCCAGGTAGCGGTCAAGGTTCCACCACCGCCGCCCCCGGTTATCCCGCAGCCGGATCCGATCGTCGTGCCGCCACCACCTCCCCCTACGGAACCCGTGGTGGCCGTCTCCGCGCCCCCCGATTCGGTCCCCTCCAGTCCCTCGGCGGGGCAGGGCGGGACGGGAACCGGCGGTGGCAAGGGGACTGGTACCGGGACGGGAACGGGAACCGGCACGGGGCCGGGGTCCGGCAGCGGCACAGGTCCCGGGACTGGGGGCGAAGGTGGACGGGGATTCCCTCCTGAGCCCCGCCAGGTCATCCTGCCACCGATGGACTATCCCAAGAACCTGCGGGGCAAGACCGTCGCCGTTACCTTCTGGGTCGGAACCGATGGGCGCGTCGAGGCGGTGTCCACGGCGCCCGAAATCTCCGATGGTGGATTCGCCAAGAAGTTCAACGACGTCATGAAGAACTACCGTTTCCGACCCGCCCGCTCGCCGGAAGGCACGGTCATCGCCGGCACTACGACCGTCAGCATCACGTTCTAGATGAGTCAGCTCTGGCGTCGCAAGTCCCTCGAGGACTGCGAGCGCGACATCGCGGAGCGGAGCGGGCTCAAGCGCACCCTCAACAAGTGGCATCTCACCGCGCTCGGCGTCGGGGCGACCATCAGGGCGGGCATCTTCGCGACGACGGGCACGGCCATCGTGGGCGACAGCGCCCGCCCCGGTGCTGGTCCGACGATCGTCCTCTCCTTCCTGCTCACCGAGATTGCATGCGGGTTCGCGGCGCTCTGTTACGCCGAGTTCGCGTCGATGGTCCCGGTCGTGACGACTCGGCTGGGCGATGGCCCGCTCCGACGTCGACCGGATTACCGAGGCGCTTCGCGCCGCGGCGCGAGGTCAGTCTCCGCGCGTGGCGTCCCGGTGAAAGCGCTCGCGAGCGCGCTCCTCTTCCTGCTGCTTGCGGGCTGTGCTCGCGAGGCGCGCTGGTGCGACGGCCTGCCGCGAGAGCAGTACAAGGGCCTCGAGCGGGTGACCGTGGCCGATGACTGGTTCGAGGTCTACCGGGTGGGTGACGGTGTGCTGGCGATCTACGAGCCCTATCAGTTCCAGGAAGTGATCTCGTACCTGATCCTGGGGCGGGACAGCGCGCTCCTCTTCGACACCGGCATGGGCATCAGCAAAATCAGTGACGTCGTACGCGAGCTGACGCCGCTTCCTGTCACCGTGATCAACTCCCACACCCACTACGACCACGTCGGCGGCAACGCGGAGTTCGATCGCATCCTGGCGATCGATGGCGACTTCACCCGCAGTCACGCCGCCGGCCAGGGGCACGAGGTCGTGAAGGGTGATGTCGCGGCCGATGCGTTCTGTCGCACGCCGCCGGCCGGATTCGACACCGCCACCTATGCGATCCGTCCCTTCACCATCACGCAAACGATCGGGGACGGGTATCGAATCGAGCTGGGGGGACGCACCCTGCAGGTCCTGCAGGTACCGGGACACACGCCGGACGCCGTGGCTGTGCTCGATTCCGCGGCGGGCTACCTGTGGACCGGCGATACCTTCTATGAAGCGCCGATCTGGCTCTGGTTCCCGGAGACTGACTGGCCCGCCTACGAGCGTTCGGTCGAGCGACTCGCCGCGCTGGTGCCGGAGCTCAAGCGGCTGTTCGGTGCCCACAACACGCCGGTCGCCGAACCGGCCCAGCTTGCCCGCCTCAAGGAGGCGGTCGCGGCCATCAAGGCGCGCAAGGCCAGGTGGGAGGAGCGGCCCGACGGCCTGGTGGAGTATCCATTCAGCGGGTTCTCGGTCCTGACGAGGAAATCGTACTTCGTGGCGCCGGAGTAGAGGGAGGTCACATGACAAGCAAGCGACTGCAGACCTACGAGACGGACGAGATCGTCGTCACCTTCGATCCCATGGTATGCCGGCACACTGGTGTCTGCGTTCGCGGACTGCCGCGGGTGTTCGATGTCCGGAGGAAGCGATGGATCGCGCCGGAGGCGGCGCCGGCCGCCGACGTGGCGGCGCAGGTGGCGCGTTGCCCTTCGGGGGCGCTGCAGGCTCAGCTCAGGGAAAATCCCTGACCTAGAGCCCCACTGCCAGCTGGATCGCTCCCACCACCGGATCCAGTGCGTCATCCCGCATCGCCGTGTTGTGCTCCGCCAGCGCCTTTTTCGCGTAGGTCTTGAGCGGCTCCTGGTCGAGCAGTCCTCCCGCCGTGGCAACCGGTGGCGCCTTTCCTCCAAATGAATCGAGCAGCGGCACAACGAGCGCCACGAGATCGCGGGCGGACTGCTCGGCGAGCTCGGAGGCCACCCTGTCGCCCTCGCGCGCGAGCCGCAGGACCGGCAGCGCGAGACTGGCCACTTCGGTCGGCAGCGCCGTCACCGACCAGCGCACCAGCTCGTTGAACGTGCCGAGCCTGGCACTCTCGAGCACCGCGGCGCTGAGGCCGGTCGCGGGTCCGCGGCCGTCGAAAGCGCGCCCGACTGCCGTGAGCGCGCTCCGTCCCAGCGCGTATCCGCTGCCCTCGTCTCCCATCTGCCAGCCGTAGCCGCCCTGGCGCTTGAGGCTCCCGTCCGCGAGCCGCGCGATGGCGAAGCTGCCGGTGCCGGCGAGGAGAACGATCCCCGGTCCCTTGCCATACGCAGCCTCGAGCGCAATCTCGATGTCCGTCGTGATGTACACCGCGGCCGCGATGCCTTCGGCGCGAAGCGCCGCGTGCAGGGCCTTCCGCTCCTCATCACGGCCGACGCCGGCCGCGCCGACGACCATCTTGTCGGCCCGGACCTTTCCAACTCGCGCCAGCGCCTGTCGCACGGTGCTCGCGATGGCGGTCGCGGAAGCGAGCACACGGCCAGGGCGAACCGTGCCTGCCGGACCGGTCTCCCTCGCCAGCTCCTTGCCGCCCTGCGCCACGGCCGCGACCGTCTTGGTGCCGCCGGCGTCCACTCCCACGACGAGTGTCATGCGTGCTCTCCACCACGAGTCAGGCTCGACGCGACGCCCACGAGGAACGCGAGCGCGGTGCCGAGCGGTACGTACCAGGGCCAGGCGAGTCGCCCCACGGGCTCGAGCCAGGTGACGCCTGATTGCGCGAGCGGGCGGGCGAACACCACGACCAGCATCGCGGCCATCGTCACCAGCGTGGCGATCACGACGTCGCGTCCGTTGGCGCGGGGCCAGCGTCCCGCCAGCAGGTAGGTGCCCAGCAGCGCCCCATAGGTGATCGACGCGATCGAAAGCGCGAGCACGACGACCGGCGTGTTCATCCGCGTCGTCATCGCGATGAACCCGAGCGCGGCCGCGGTGAGACCGAGTCCCCAGGCCACCGTGACGATCCTGCCCACCCGGAAGAGGTGCGCCGGATCAGTCTTGCCACTCGCCCCGGCATAGAAATCATACGTCACGGACGACGCGAGCGCGTTGATCGACGAGCTGATCGTGCTCATCGCCGCCGCGAGGATCCCCGCGATGACCAGGCCGCGAAGTCCGGCGGGCATCTGCTCGACGATGAATCGCGGGAAGATGTCGTCGGGGGCCATCCCGGTCGGGGCCAGTCCCGCGGCCCAGATGGCCGAACCGACCAGCAGAAAGAGGAGGAACTGGAACACGATGACCACGCCGCTGCCGGCCAGGGCGATCCGGGCGTCCCGCAGGGAGCGGGTCGCGAGGAGGCGCTGCACGATCAGCTGGTCGGTGCCGTGAGATGCGGCGGAGAGCATGGCCCCACCCACCAGTCCGCCAAGGAGGGTGTACGTCGAGGTGAAGTTCACCGTGGCGTTGATGATCCGGAGCTTGCCCGCCTCGGCGGCGATGCCGAGCGCCCGGTCCGCGCCACCGCCGATGCGCCATGCCAGCCAGAGTGCCACGATTCCACCGGCGACGTAGACGATCAGCTGGATCACGTCGGCCCAGATGACTGCCTTGAGCCCCCCCATCCAGGTGTAGATCAGCGTCACCAGGCCCATCACGATGATCGCAGTCGAGACCGGCCACCCGGTCACGAGCGCAAGGGGAATGGCGCCCGCGAAGATGCGGACTCCATCAGCCAGGAATCGCGTCACCAGGAACGTCGCCGACACCAGCCGGCGTGTCCCGCTGCCGAAGCGCGATTCCAGCCGCTGGTACGCCGTCTCCTGCTGCCCGGTGAAGTAGCCGGGGAGGAGCCACGCGGCCACCACCAGGCGGCCAATGCAGTAGCCGAACGTCAGCTGCAGGAAGGTCAGGTCTCCGCGCGCCCCGATGCCCGGAATCGAGATCACCGTGAGCGCGGATGTTTCGGTGGCGACGATCGACAGGAGCACCGACCACGCGGGAAGATCACGCGCGCCGAGGAAGTAGTCTGACGAGGATCGCTGGCCGCGCGCGAGCCAGAGACCGAGGCCGAGCGTGGAGACGAGATAGACTACGATGACGACGAGGTCGAGACTGGACATCTAGCCGGGAGGCCGGAACGACGTGAGGACGGGATGATTGTGCATTCGGATAGAGCCAAAAATAACAGGGGCGACCAGCCTGGCCGCCCCATGTGCCCCACCTCCCGCCTTCCCGTCAGGCGGTAAACGAGCTCCCGCAACCGCAGCCACCAGTCGCATTCGGATTGGTGAAGGTAAAGCCCGATCCCTGCATGGACGTGACGTAGTCGATCGTGACGCCGTTCAGGTACTGGAGGCTGAAGCCATCGACGAAAAGCCGGACGCCGGAGGACTCCAGGATGATGTCGTCCTCCTGGGAGGCCTCTTCGATGTTCAGGCTGTACTTGAATCCGGAACAGCCACCCGGGAGCACGCCGACGCGGAGTCCGGCGGTCTCAACCGGCACCTTCTCGGCCTCGATGAACTTCCTGACCTCGGCCGCGGCGTTGTCGCTCAGAATGACCTGAATTCCTGCAGTATCGACGGACATCTTTTCCCCTTCGAATGGTAAGCCGTTAGCGGTAAGCCGGACCGCAACACCGCTACGTCCCTAGGTCCCTACGTCCTTACGACCACTCCAACAAAGGTAACGATCCAACTCAGTATCGGTCAACGACTTTCATACGCATCAATGATGCCAATCGTTGCGTCGGCAACCGCCTTCCGCAGGGCGATATGCCGGTTGTTGTCCCGCGTGGGGTGCACCCGGTTGGTCAGCAGCACCAAGACCACCCCGCGCGTGGGGTCCATCCAGATCGACGTCCCGGTGAACCCCGTATGTCCAAACGACTGGGAGGAGAATCGAGTTCCCGCACTGCTGTTTTCAGACGGCGTGTCCCACCCCAGGGCGCGGCTGGAACCTGGAGGAAGCTCCTGCCTCCGCAGGAACTCCCGAATGACCGAAGCAGAGATTGGCGGGGAAGCCTGCCCGCCTGCCCGCCCGCCCGCCTGTCCGTCTCCAAGCAGCCATTCGCCAAAGCGCAACAGGTCTTCCGCATCACTGAAGAGTCCCGCGTGTCCCGACACGCCGCCGAGCCTCGCGGCGTTTTCATCATGGACTTCCCCCCGAAGAATTCGGCCACGCCATGGATCGCGCTCGGTCGGAGCGATCCTGGGGAGGAACGAGGGCGGAGGGAGAAACTGCGTCGACGGCATGCCGAGGGGCCCGAAGATTCGTGCTGCGAGCAGGCTGTCGAGTCGCATTCCGTAGGCGGACTCCAGCGCTTCGGTGAGAACCATCGCGCCCAGGTCCGAGTAGAGCATGCGGACGCCAGGCGCGGTGTCGAGGGGTGTCGAGTTGACCAGCGCGATCGCTCCCACGCGATCGGTTGCCAGCTCCCAGAGTCTGCGATGCGCGGGCAGCCCGCTGGAGTGCGTCAGCAGGTGCCGGATCGTCACGGCGTCCTTGCCGGGACCGCTGAACTGGGAGACGTAACGGTGGACCGGCGCGTCGAGGTCGATCCGTCCCTCCGACACCGCGAGCATCATTCCCGTGGTGAGGCCGATCACCTTGGTGAGGGAGGCGAGATCGTACAGGGTCTTCGAGTCCGGTGACGCGGCGTCGTCGATGCCCAGGTGGCCGGCGGCGTGGATGTACCGCAGGCCGTGCACGCTCACGGCAACGACACCACCCGGCGCGGCGCCCGCCGCGATCGCGGAATCGACGATATGCGCCAGCGGCCGCCAATCAACGACGGACGGACGGGCCGACGGCCGGACGGGCTGTGACTGAACCGCGGCGAACAGCAGCAGGATCATTGGTTGCGGTCTCTGTCCGTCTGCCCGTCAGTCCGTCCGCCCGTCACCATTCCGTCTCCGATCCTGAACGTCGGTGGAATGCTCACCGGAAGTTTCCCGGTGATTGCCGCGCCTCCGAGCGCCGCGGCCACGGCTTCCTCGGCTTGCGATGTGGCCGTCCATGCAAGCAGGTAGCCGGGGACTGAAGGAGCCTGCGAGATGATGTACGGCGACCCGAAGGAGAGCAGCATCGCCGGGATGCGCGTGGCTCCGACGAGCTGCGCCAGCTCGGCCGGCATCGCGACGCTTCCCACCCCTTCACGCGCCCGCACAGCGACGGCAATGAGCCCGATATCCGCCCCGTCGATCGCGGCCCGGGCGGAGTCGTAGCTTGCTGGTCCGCTTGCCGGAAAGAGCCGCGCGACCGTCACCACATGGCCCTGGGCGCGGAGTCCGGTGGCGAGTGTCGACCCCAGGGTTCCGCTCCCGGTCTCAACGAAACTCACCATCGCAATGCGCCGGGAGCCGGTGCGCAGGCTCGGCATCACGCCGGACGAATCCTTGAGCAGGACGATCGAGCGGGCTGACGCGGCGCGTGCCGTGGCGAGGGCGGCCTGGCGTCCAACCACGAAACCCACGCTGTCCATGTTCACCAGTTTGCGACGGAAAAGTCCCGCGCTCTCCTTGAACTGCAGGACGCGCCGGACCGATCGATCCAGCCGGGTGCGCGTCACCCGGCCTTCGCGTACCGCCTGGACGAGGGAACGCACCGCCGCGACGGGATCGGTGGGCATCAGCAGGATGTCGTTCCCGGCGAGCAGGGCGGTCACCGCGGCTTCCCCCGGTCCATAGGTGCTCACGATCGCGCCCATGTCGAGCGCGTCGCTTACGACCAGGCCCTTGAACTGGAGGGAATCGCGCAGGATCCCGGTGAGGATCTCCGGTGCCATCGTCGCGGGGCGGTTGGGAACGGTGTCGATCGCGGGGAGCGTCACATGCGCCGTCATCACAGCGCTCACGCCGGCCTGCACGGCGGCGCGGAAGGGGACCAGCTCGAGGGTATCGAGCCGTCGCCAGGTCGCGGGAATGACGGCGTAGGCGATGTGGGTATCGGTGCCGGTGTCCCCGTGTCCGGGGAAGTGCTTGACTGTCGATGGCATGCCATTCGACTGCGCGCCGCGCACCTGTGCCGCGACCATGCGTGCCACGAGCGCGGCGTCGCCGCCGAACGAACGGGTGTTGATGATGGGATTGGCCGGGTTGTTGTTGATGTCGGCCACCGGTGAGAAGCTCAGGTGCACCCCGAGCGCGCGACCTTCTTCCGCAATGATACGGCCCATCTCGAACGCATCGGATTCCTGTCCTCCCGCTCCCACGCCCATATTGGTGGGGAAGGCGGTGCCGCCGTTGATGCGGAAGGCGGTGCCTCCCTCGAAATCCGACGCGACAAGCAGGGGAACTTTCGCGCGACGCTGCAGGTGATTGATCCGGGCGGCGACCTCCATCGGCGAACCGATGGAGATCACGATGCCGCCCACCTTGAGCGAATCGACCAGCGTCACGATGCGGGCGAACCCGGGATCGTCCCACGAAGTGTAGCCACCGGAAACCCAGGGCATGATGAGCTGGGCCGCCTTCTCGGCGGTGCTCATGTGCTTGAGGAGACCGGCAACGCGGGTGGACTGGGCGTGCACCGGCATCCCGGCGCCAATCAGGATCGCAGCCAGGACGTACGGACGCAGGGACGTAAGGACGTGACCTCGGCTTCCATGAAACTGTGTAGCGCTCATCTCGCTCTAGTGGTCCAGTTGGCGGCGTGCCAGCCGTCGACGCCGCAGGTCACGCCGGTCGCGGTGCGGCCCGGTCTTGAAGTGCTGATCAGCGACAGTCTCGCGCTGGTGCGCGGCCGTCGCGTGGGCATCGTGACCAACCAGTCGGCGGTCGACCAGTCCGGCGTGCACGCGGTCGATCGCCTGCTCCAGGCCGGCGTGAACCTCACGGCGATCCTGAGTCCCGAGCACGGCTTCCGGGGCACGGCCGCGCCGGGTGAAGTGGTGGCGTCATCGGTCGATTCCGCCACCGGCCTCCCAATCTACAGCCTCTACACCGGGTCGAACTTCTCGCCCACGCCTGCGATGCTCGAGAACGTCGACGTGATCCTGATCGATCTCCAGGACGTCGGGGCCCGCTACTTCACCTGGGTTGCCACGGCGGTCGCCGTGATGGAAGTCGCGGCTCGCGAGAAAAAGCCGGTCGTGATCCTCGACCGTCCCAACCCGATCGCGGGCGTGGTGCAGGGAAACGTCCTCGACCCGGCCTTCACCTCCAGCATCGGCCGGCTCGCGGTCCCAATGCGTCACGGCCTCACGCTTGGGGAAGAGGCCCGACTCGCTGCGCATGATCTCGGCCTGACGGTGGACCTGCGGGTGGTCCCGGTCGCGGGATGGCGTCGCTCCGCCACGTTCAGCGGTCTCGGCCTCCCGTTCATTGCGCCGAGTCCCAACCTTCGCGATCTGGAGGCGTTGTTCCACTATCCGGGTACCTGCCTGTTCGAAGGCACCGCGCTGTCCGTCGGGCGGGGGACCGATGCCGCGTTCAGGCAGGTCGGCGCGCCGTGGCTGGATACCGCCCGCGTCCTGCTCCGGATGAAGGCGTACGCGTTGCCGGGCGTGTCGTTCAGCAATGTGAGCTTTACACCGAGGACGCCGGGGGACGGCAAGTACGCGGACACCACCGTGGCGGGGATCAGGTTCATGCTGACGGACCCGTCAACGTACGATCCGACCCTGACGGCCGTGACCCTCCTCTCCGTCATCCAGCAGGTCCATCCCGACCGGATCGGCTTCATCCCTCGCCATTTCGACCGGCTGGCCGGGGGGGCGGCCCTGCGGGAGGCGATCACCCGGGGTGAGACCGGATTGGAGATCCTCGAATCGTGGCGTCCGGCACAGCTGGAGTACCAGAGACGGGCAAGATCCTTCCGCATATACGAGTGGTAAAAGGCAACGGAAGCTGGATGCTAGCAGGCAGTGGCCAGTAGCTAGAAGGCCCTTTGGCGACTATCTTTTCGGGCTCTAAGCTATTGGGCCAGTTCACATTCCGGGGCCTCTCAGGGGGTCAGGAGCACGTGCGGGTGCAGCTAACGGCCGCCGCCCAGGAGGGCTATAAGGCGACGACTCGGCCGGTGACCGAATGGCTCATTCGCGCCGGGGTCCGCCCCAACACGATTACCACCGTGGGCGCGTTGGTTGTCATCGCGTCCGCCGTGGCCTTTGGTGTTGGCGCGATGCGGCTGGGAGCCGGGCTCCTCCTGCTCTCCGGGGTCATCGATACCCTGGACGGCGATGTGGCCCGG
>DATEOL010000341.1:0-2641 GCA_035274025.1 Gemmatimonadales bacterium
GTTGACGGTTGACAATTCCCTACTCGCCTCGCAGCGATGTCAGGGGATCGGCAGCCACCGCCCGCCGCGCCGGCACCCAACACGCCGCCGCGGCGACGACCAGCAGCAGTCCGGTCACGAGGCCGAACGTCAACGGATCGATCGGTTTCACGCCGAACAGCAGTGAGCCGAGAAATCGCGTCAGCGCGGCCGCCCCGAGCAGCCCGAGAGCTACGCCCGGAAGCACCAGCATGAGACCATGCCGCACGACGAGCCGCCGAACCTGCCCCGGTGACGCCCCGAGCGCCATCCGGATCCCGAACTCGCCGATCCTGCTTCCCACGTTGAGCGACATCACGCCGTAGATCCCGATCGCCGCCAGCAGCAGCGCCACGCCGGCGAATCCAAGCAGCAGCCGGTTGGTGAGCCGCTCGGTGGATAGCGAGTTCGCGACCGACTGCTCCAGCGTCTCGAACCCGAACACCGGCAGCTCCGGATCGATCCCGCGCACCACCTCGCGCACCTGTCGCGTGAGCGCGAGCGGATCGCCTTCGGTGCGAATCGCGACCCGGGTTCGCCAGCGGGTGTGCTGCGCGATCGGCAGGTAGACCCGGTAGTTCGGCGCCTCTCCCAGGTTCTGGTGCCGGATCTCGCCGGCCAGTCCCACGATCGTGGCCCAGCGGTTGTTGCTGGTGCGAGCCCCCAGCCTGATGCGCTGGCCGATCGCGCCGCCCCCGGGCCAGTACTTGTCGGCCATTGTACGGTCAATGATCAAGACCGGCGACGCGGAATCGCGATCCGATTCGGTGAACCCCCGCCCATCGATCAGCGCGGTGCCCACCGCGGCGAAATACCCGGGCGATACGGCCCACACGCTCGTCACCGGGATGGGGTCGGTGGGCCCCGGCTCCCTCCCTTCGACCACGAACTCCTGCTGGTTGTCCCCCTGACTGAAGGGCACGCTTTCGGCGATCGCTGCGGCGCGCGTCCCAGGAATTCCCTGCAGCGATTCGAGCAGCCGGTCCTGGAACCCATGCACCCGGGTTTCGTCGTACCGCGGCCACGGCAATGAGACCCGCGCGGTGAGCACGTGCTCGGGCCGGAACCCGGGATCGATCGCGAGGAGGTTCCGGAAGCTCCGTATCAGCAGTCCCGCTCCGGTGAGCAGGATCAGGGAAAACGCGAACTGCGCCACGACGAACGAGTCATTGAGCCTCCTGCCACCCGCGGTCCCCGTCGTTCGCCCGCCTTCCTTGAGCGTGCGCTGGAGGTCGACGCGGGTGGCGCGAAGCGCGGGCGCCAGCCCGAAAAGCAGACCGGTGAGCGCGGTGACGCCGAGCGTGAACGCCAGCACCATCGGGTGAATGCTGATGCCCTGGATATGGTGCAGCCGCTCCGAGACGACCGGTGAGAGCGCGCGCACGCCGGCCCACGCGAGGGCGAGTCCACCCAGCCCGCCGAGGATGGCGAGGAGCCCGCTCTCCACCAGGAGCTGTCGGACCACCCGGCGCGGGCTCGCGCCGAGGCAGCACCGCACCGCGATCTCCCGGGCACGGGCATTGGCGCGCGCGAGCAGGAGGTTCGCGAGGTTGGCACACGCGATCAGCAGCACCATCCCGACGCCGGCAAAGAGCACCAGCAGGGGGTCGCGGGCCGTGCCAACGAGTCGATTGGCCAGCGGCGTCGTGAGGATGATCGAGTGACCCGTGCGTGGTGTGTTCGGGTCGCGCTCGCGCCAGTACTGATCGGCGAGGTTCGCCAGCTCCTGGCGCGCGTCTTCTTCCGTCACCCCGTCGGCAAGGCGACCGATCCCATCGTAGCACCAGCAATCGAGCGACGCGGGATCGATCTGCGCCGGGACCCAGAGCTCGCTTCGCTCGGGGAAATCGAATCCGGGCGGCATGATACCGACGACGGTCATCGTCGTCCCGGACAGGGAAAGCGTCTTCCCGACAATGCCGCTGTCCCCTGAGAATCGCCGCTGCCAGAGTCGCCAGCTCAGGACGGTGACGTTGGCGCGACGCGCCGCATCCTCACCCTCCTCGAAGCCACGACCCAGGATCGGCTGCACCCCGAGCAGCGGGAAGAACTCCGCGGTGACGTTGGCGGCGAAGAGCCGCTCCGCGTCGCCCAGCCCGGTGAGGGTGTACTCGTTCGTGGTGTAGATCGCGAGCGGGTCGAGGGTCCGGCTGCGCGCGTGGAAGTGGGCGTAGAAGGCCTCCGGCCAGCTGACCTCGGGTAGCCCCTTGTCGGGCGCGGAGCCGAGGAAGTGGATGATCCGGTCGGGGTCCCGGAACGGAAGTCCGCGCAGCAGGACTTCGTTGACGACACTGAAGATCGCGGTGGTCGCCCCGATGCCGAGGCTGAGTGTAAGGAGCGCGATGAACGTGAGGCCCGGACGCCGGAGCAGGGTGCGCACCCCGTAGCGCACATCGCTCAGCCACCCGCCATGAAGCGACTGACCCTGTGGCTCGAGTGGCGCCGGTGGCGGCGGCTCGACCTCGGCGAGCGCCGCGCGGAGCAGGTCACCGCGCTCGAGCTCGCCGCGCACCGCGGCAGCGGCATCCACTCCCGACATTCCGCGGCCGAGCAGTTCCTGGTAACGGTCCTCCAGGTGCTCGGAGAGCTCCAGGACGATAGCAGTCCGCCGATGGGGCTCGAG
>DATEOL010000342.1:0-4219 GCA_035274025.1 Gemmatimonadales bacterium
TTCGCCACATTCGAGGGTTCGGGTGAGACTGTCCACCCGGATTGGGCAGTCGCACCGTTCTTCTTCCCCCAGCACCTCGCAATCACGCCGTACCCGAACGGCAACGCGAACTACGAGCTGCCCTCGCTCTTCGGAAGCCAGCTCGGCACCGAGTGGAGTCTCGCGCCGGGCACGCCGAACCCCATCATCCCGGCGCCGCCCTCAGGCCACATGTCCGATCCCGATATCGTCTGGAATCCGGAGTCGGGCGACATGTGGATGTATTACCGCCAGGCCGCGGACCGGAACATCGTCTGGCTGGTTCGTTCAGGCGACGGCATCCACTGGTCGAGCCCGGTGCTCGCGGTCTCCGCGCCGAATCACGAGATCATTTCGCCGAGCGTGGTGCGGCGCGGTCCGGGCGACTGGTGGATGTGGTCGGTCAACGGAGGCCGCGAAGGCTGCTCCGCGGAGACGTCCTGGCTCGAAGTGCGGCGATCGAGCAACGGGATCAACTGGGATGCGCCCGCCGTGATCGAGCTGGCGCATGACGGATTGTATCCCTGGCACGTAGAGGTACAGTGGATTCCGTCCCGATCGGAGTTCTGGGCCCTCTACAACGCCAAGGAACCGGGAAGCTGCACCACTCCGGCGCTCTTCCTTGCGGCCAGCGGGAATGGCACCTCGTGGAGCCCGATTCGCCGTCCGATCGTGGCCCGGGGAGCGATTCCCGACTTCGCGGACATCGTCTATCGTTCCACCTTCTCGTACGACCCGGTCGCCGACGACCTCCGGCTCTGGGTATCCGGAGCACGGTTCGATCGGAAATGGATCTGGTCCACATTCCTGATTCGCAAACATCGGGCGTCGCTGCTCGACAAGACGGCCGTGGATGGAGCGCCACTGGCGTTCCCCCCTCCCGCAGCCGAGCTGGTCGACTGGCCCTAGCCTGGCGATCAGTCGCAACGATTCATCTCCTGGCCCTCGCCGCGTGCGGCGGGGGCGTGAAGACCATTCCTCCAACGCTGGAAGGGTTCTCCCTCCTCGGCGACACCCTCTGGTCGGTGCCGGTTCCGGTGCTGGGTGGGCGCGAGCGGGTCAGTCGCCTCCAGGACGCGCGCGAGCGGCTCAACCAGGCTCCGGGAAACTTCCAGGCCGCGTATGATGTCGCGCGATACACCGCCGACCTGGGACGATTCTCCCAGGCGATCGAGCTTTATGGCACCGCGTCCTCGATGGGCGGGCTCGATCCGCGTCCGTACGCGCGCCGGGGCGAGCTGTACCTCCTGCTCAGGAAGCTGGACCGCGGACTGTCGGACCTCCGCACCGCGGGACGCCTCTACAGCGGCTTCGCGGGGGATTCACTGGCCGAGCAGCAGGTGACCGCAACCGGAGAAATGATCCCGCGCAATTTTTCCTACATGATCCCGAACCTGCTCGGTATCGCGTACTCGCTGCGAGGAGACAGCGCGCGCTCGGTTGATTACCTGAACGAGAGCGCGCTGCACGTGGAGTCGCTCCGCGAGGCGATCCAGGTGACGCTCTGGTTTCGCGCGGCTCAACCCCACGCGGAGTTCCCGGGGACGCTGCCCACGCGCTATCGCTCCGCGACAACCGCGATGATCCGGAACTCCATCCGGCTGAATGCCGCTGCGGGATGTCCCATCATCACCGGCACGATGATCGATGGCGACCTGGAATGTTATGTCCATGCGGAGCGCCTTCTCGCGTCCGGAAAGCGAGACGAGGCCGTGTCGGCTTTCGAGCTGGTCCGGCGGCGCTCACACTGGTCCTCCCCGGCGCACCTGGCGGCCGAGGCCGCGTTGGCTCGACTTCATCCGGACTCCGACGCTGGCGTCGGAAGTCGCCGGGGGTCGAAGTGAGCCGAAGGGGGTCGAAGAAACCCTGCCTCCCGTGGTGCCGTACTGAGCGGCCATGTCCGTTCGGTCCGCTTCCATAGGTCTCGAGGCCCTCGGGGCCAATCCGCTCCGCACCGTCCTTTCGACCAGCGGCGTCGTGATCGGCGTCGCGGCCCTCGTCGCCGTGCTCGCGCTCGGGGATGGGGTCGAACGTTTCACCCGCGAGCAGTTCTCCAACACCACGTCGCTCCAGGCCATCCTCGTCGCGCCGAAAACAACCATCACCGTGGACGGCGTGCGGGTTCCCGGCACCGCATTCCCGACGTTCACGACCGCCGATGCGCAGGGGATCCTGCGCGAAGTCACCGGCGTCGCGGAGGTCCAGATGCGGATGACCGGCTCGGGACGCATCCGGCTGGGCGACACGACGCGGGCCGCCATCGTCACCGGATTCGCGAAGTGGCCGGCGGGAAATGAGCCCGCCCTGGAACGCGGACGGTGGCCCACAGCGGAAGAATCGGATGCGCGAGTCGCGATCGTTTCCGCCGGCCTCGCGGGCCGTCTCGATGGCGATTCGCTGGTCCTCGAGGGGCAGTCCTGGTTGGTGATCGGCGTCCTCAAGCCGGTCGACGGGGACAGCATCCATCGGGTCATCGTGCCGGTCACGGCATCCCGAACCGGCATGGTCCCTTCGGAATGGCCTCGCGCGCCCGACCTCATCCTCAAGGCAGAGAAGATCGAGGAGGTCGAGTCGACCCGGGGGCGCGTCGAGCAATGGCTCGCGGCGCGCGACCCGGCCTGGAAATCCGGCGTGACGATCACCACCCAGACCGAGCGAGCGAGGCAGGCACGCCAGGGAGTGCTCCTCTTCAAGATCCTGATGGGCGCCGTCACCGGGATTTCCCTCGTGGTGGGCGGCATCGGCATCATGAACGTCCTGCTCGCCTCGGTGGCGGAGCGCACCCGCGAGATCGGCATCCGCAAGGCGACCGGAGCACGCCATCGCGACATCCTGGTCCAGTTCCTCGCCGAGTCGGTCGCGATCACCGGCGTGGGCAGCCTCGCCGGCGTGGTCCTGGGACTCGCCACCGGATTCGGTGTCGCGGCGTTCATGCGGTCGCAAGCCGAAGGTGCCCGGGTCGAGGCGGTGTTTACCTGGAGCAGCGCCGCGGTGGCCGTTTTGGCCGCTGTGATCGTGGGCGTCGTATTCGGGATCTACCCCGCGCTCCGCGCGGCCCGGCTCTCCCCGATCGACGCCATTCGACACGAGTAGGGGTCGAAGGGTGTCGAAGTGCGTGGAAGCGCGTAATTTCCAGCCCATGCTCAATATCGATCTCAACGGCAAGCGCGCCTTCATCGCCGGCGTCGCCGACGACGCCGGCTTCGGCTTCGCGATCGCCAAGGCGCTGGTGGAGGCCGGTGCGACGGTCTGCGTGGGCACCTGGCCTCCGGCGCTGGGGATCTTCGAGAAGCTCCTCGAGCGCGGCAAGATGGCCGAGTCGCTCACGCTGTCGAATGGGCAGGCGCTGGCGTTCGAGCGGATCTATCCGCTCGATGCGGCCTACGACACCATGACGGACGTCCCCACGGAAATCGCCGACAACAAGCGCTACAAGGAGCGGGGAGACTTCACGATCGCGGGCGTCGCCGAGCGGCTGAAGCAGGATTTCGGTGAGCAGTGCCTGGACATCGTCGTGCACAGCCTGGCAAACGGTCCCGAGGTGAAGCTTCCCCTGCTCGAGACCAGCCGCCGCGGCTACCTCGACGCGGTGAGCGTGAGTGCGTATTCCAATGTCTCGCTGATCCGGACCTTCGTCCCGATGATGCGGAGCGGCGGAAGCTTCCTCTCCCTCACCTACATGGCGAGCGAGCGGGCGATCCCGGGTTACGGGGGCGGCATGTCCTCGGCCAAGGCAGCGCTGGAGTCGGATACCCGCACCCTCGCGATGGAGGTGGGACGGCAGTGGGGGTTCCGGGTGAATACCATCTCCGCCGGGCCACTCGCATCACGCGCCGCGAGCGCCATCGGCAAGATCCAGCGGATGATCGAGTACTGCCGCGCGAACTCGCCGATTGCGCGTGACCTGACTGCGACGGATGTAGGCAACCTGGCCGCGTTCCTCGCCAGTCCGCTGGCGGCGGCGATCACGGCGACCACGCTCTACGTGGACAACGGGTACCATAGCATGGGCATGGGAATCGACCAGCCGGTCCTGCAGGGGACCGACTGAGCTCGAGCGCGCGGCCCTGGATCACCGCCGGCGCCACGCTGGCGGGATTGGCGGTCGCGGCCGGTGCATTCGGCGCCCACGCGCTCCGTGAGAGGCTGTCCCCCGCCGACCTCGCCACCTTCGAAACCGCGGCGCGCTACCAGATGTATC
>DATEOL010000343.1:0-4785 GCA_035274025.1 Gemmatimonadales bacterium
TCGCTGCAGCAGCGCCGAGCCTCCGTCAAGGTGGTCGATGGGCACCACCGATTCAGGGCCGTTGAGGACCTGGCGAAGCTGGTCCGCAAATCGATGGGCTTCGGGAAGCTCGGGATCGGAGCGGCCTCGCGTCGCGACATCGCGCGCGATTCGACCGAATGCCTCGGCGCCATTGAGGCAAAGCTCGGCCGCGCCGGGGGGAAGGGAGGGGTAGCGCAGCAGCTCGCGGACCGCGGCGTCGGTGGCATCGAGGAGGTCCGCGAGTGGGGCAAGCTCCGAAAGGCCGGCCAGGCCGCGCAGCGAGTGCATCGACTGGGAGACCCGGCCCAGGCGATCGAGTGTCGGCATGCCCGCGACGGTGAGGCCGTGGGCTGCGTCACGCAGGGCTCCCGCGACGGCCGCTGCCTCGCGTCCGACGAATTGCCGGATGCTCTGGTCGGACTTCTCGGCCGATGGCGGCTTTGCTGCCGCGGGGGCCGGGGCAGGGGTCGTCACGATTTCACCGAGCAGCTTGCCGAGGTCATCGGCCTCGATGTCGAGGGCGGGGTCCCAGGAGGTGGCCCGCTCGGTCAGGCGGGTGAAGGCGGCGTGGGCCTCGCGAAGGCGAGGGAGGGCTCCGGTCCAGTCGAAATCCGGGTCGGTTGCGCGGCGGGAGATCTGCTCGAGCTGGCTGGCCGCCCGGGTGAAGCTGGCGGGTCCGGCCAGCATGGCCGCACCTCGCAAGGCCCGGGCAAGACGCACGAAACTGTCCCCCTCCGGGGGAGCCTCCCCCAGCAGGGGTTCCACGGCGCGAAGGTAGTCAGAAGCTTCGCGCGCAAAGAATTCCGAGCGTCCAGCGGATCCGAGCATCCTCGTTCCCCCGGCTGGTCAGGGCAACCTTCGGGCCGCGGCCATCAGCCGGCCCATTTCGGAGACTGCCTCCACCATTCCATGCATCACCGCCCGGCTCACGATGCTGTGGCCGATGTTGAGCTCCTCGATCTCCTCGATCGCGGCCACCGGCTCGACGTTGAGGTAGGTGAGGCCATGGCCGGCGTGCACGCGCAGGCCGAGTTGTCGCGCGTAGGCAGCCGCGGACCGAAGCTGCTCGAGAGCCTCACCCCCCTCACGCCAGGTGTGCGCGTAGCGTCCGGTGTGCAGCTCGATGGCGGGCACTCCCAGCTCGCTGGCGGCGCGAATGGACGCCGCCGTTGGATCGATGAACAGGCTCACGTGCACGCCGGCAGCCTTCACCTTCGCGATGGCGCGGACCAGCCGTTCGTCCTTGCGGGAGAGGTCGAGCCCGCCCTCCGTCGTGATCTCTTCCCGCTTCTCGGGGACGAAGGTGGCCTGGTACGGCTTGAGCCGGCAGGTCAGGTCGACGATCTCGGGCGC
The DNA here is from genome assembly GCA_035274025.1 of Gemmatimonadales bacterium. Taxonomy (GTDB): domain Bacteria; phylum Gemmatimonadota; class Gemmatimonadetes; order Gemmatimonadales; family GWC2-71-9; genus SZUA-320. The sequence continues at coordinate 1,375 of DATEOL010000343.1, forward strand.
GAGCGCGAGCTCGACGTTGAGCACCGTCTTGACCGACTTGCTCAGCCTTATGATGTCGTCATCCTGGACGTGACGGCGGTCCTCGCGCAGGTGCGCCGTGATGCCGTGCGCGCCCGCGGCCTCGCAGAGTCGCGCGGCTTCGACCGGATCGGGCTCGTCGGTCCGTCGCGCCTGACGCACGGTCGCGACGTGATCGACGTTGATGTAGAGACGCATGGGACGCATTGCTCGGGGCCCGAGTCGTCGTTTAGTTTCGCAGGTTCAGACTGGAGCCCATCTCGTGCGAATCCTCATCGCCATCACCTTGGCGACACTCCTTGGTTGTGGCGGGGGCAGCAAGCCTGCCACCAGCGCATCGCCGGCCCCTGGCCCGACGCACGCCGTCGATGACTTCATGAAGGCGGTCGCCGACAGCAATCTCACCCGGATGGCCCAGCTCTGGGGCACCTCGAAGGGCTCCGCCGCGGAGACCGGAAAGCCGACGGACTACCAGCGCCGTGTCGCGGTGATCTACACGTTCCTGAAGGGCTCGACGGCCAAGGTCCTGGCCGAGGTCGAGCGCTCCGACAGCAAGTCGACGCTCGCGGTCGAGGTCACGCGCAGCGATTGCCGCAAGCGGATCCCCATCACGCTGGAAAAGACCAAGGACGACCGCTGGCTGGTGTCGTCGATCGAGCTCGGCTCCCTCGGGACGCCGGGACGGGCCTGTCCCCCGGAGGAGCAGCGCAAGCCGGGCGCCTGAGGGGGAACCGCGGCGAGGCTCCTGACGTTTCACTCGGTGAGCTCAAGGAGGATACCCGCGGTGGACTTGGGATGGACGAAGGCAATCCGACGGCCTCCCGCACCGACACGAGGCTTCTCGTCGATCAGCCGGTACCCTTTCGCGCGGCACTGCGAGAGCGCCTCGTCGAGATCGGGAACCCGGTAGCAGACGTGATGGATCCCCGGTCCGCGCCGCTCAAGGAATCTCGCGATGGGACCGTCGGGCGTACGAGGCTCGAGCAGCTCGACCTCGGACTCGCCGAGTGGCAGGGAGACGATGTGGGCGCCGTCGGCAGTTTCCGGCGCATGCGGCGAGATGCCGAGCACATCGCGATAGAATGGCAGCGCGGTTTCGATGCTCTCGACCGCGATACCGATATGGGCGATGACAGCGCCTGACACGATGGCGGGCTGGGAGTCCGGCACGCCCGAATACTAACGGAGAGGAAGATGTCTGACAGCAAGATCACGGTGCCCGTAACCGACGAGTCGTTCGCCGGCGTCGTCGAAAAGGGTGATGGACTGGTGGTGGTGGACTTCTGGGCCGCGTGGTGCGGACCCTGCCGGGCCATCGCGCCCCACCTCGAGGCGCTTGCCGAGCAGTACAAGGGCAAGGCGACGATCGCCAAGATGGACGTCGACGCGCATCCGCGCACCCCGATGCGGTTCAACGTCCGCTCGATCCCGACCCTCCTGTTCTTCAAGAATGGGAAGCACGTCGACACGATGGTCGGCAACTACCCCAAGCAGGTCGTCGAGCAGAAGATCCTGCAGCACATCTAGACGGGCCGACGGACTGACGGGCAGTGAGTGAAGGCCGGTATCTTTGAGCGATGCCGGCCTTTGATCTGCCCGTCCGCCCGTCCGGCCGTCCGCCCGTCGGGACGTTGTACGTCGTCGCGACCCCGCTGGGCAACCTGGAAGACCTCACCGCACGCGCCGCGCGCGTGCTCCGCGAGGTCCCGGTGGTCGCGGCCGAGGACACCCGGCGGGCGCGAAAGCTCCTCAGTCATCTCGACGCCCATCCGCGGCTGGTGAGTTACCACGCGCACTCCGATGAGGGCCGCGCCCACGCGCTGGTCGAGCGGCTGCTCAACGGCGAGGACGTGGCCCTCGTAAGCGATGCAGGAACGCCTGCCGTCAGTGATCCGGGCGCGCTGCTTGTGCACGCAGTCCGGGAGGCTGGCATCTCCGTTGTACCGGTGGCTGGACCCTCGGCCGTGGCCGCCGCGGTCTCGGCATCAGGAATTGCGGGTGACCGTTTCATTTTCCTTGGGTTCCTGCCGCGGAAAGGTCCGGAGCGGGCGCGACTGCTCCGCCAGGCCGCGACCAGCGAATGGACCGTCGTGTTCTATGAGGCTCCCCACCGCCTCCGCGAGTTGCTCACGGATCTGGCGGGGGCGGCGGGGGACGGGCGACGGGCGATGGTGGCCCGGGAACTCACCAAGGTCCACGAGGAGCTTCGGTCAGGGGCGTTGAGCGAGCTGATCGCTCACTGGACCGACACGGAACCGCGGGGCGAGTGCACCGTAGTGGTCGAAGGGACCGGCCCGGCCCCCGAAGTCGCCGCCGATCCCGACCTGGCCCGAAAGCTGGCGCGTGACCTGCTCGAGGCCGGCCGTTCGCGGAAGGAAATCGCCCGCGACCTGGCCGAGCGGACGGGCATGTCCCGGAATGAGGCGTACCGACTCGTCATGGAGCTCGCGTGATCCGTTTCCTGGTCCTCCTCATTGTGGGCGGCGTCGCCACGGCGGCGGCGCAGGCGCCGCTCACGATCGGGCGCCTCCACTACGACGGCGGAGGAGACTGGTACGCGAATCCCTCGAGCCTGCCCAACCTGCTCAAGGCGATCGGGGAACGGACCACCCTCAAGACCGCCCCGCGCGAGGTCCCCGTGCGGCTCACCGACGACGAGATCTGGGACATCCCATACCTTTATATGACGGGTCACGGGAACGTCCGCTTTTCCGACCCGGAGATCGCGATCCTGCGACGCTGGCTCGCGCAGGGGGGCTTCCTCCATGTGGACGACAACTATGGAATGGATGAGTCGATCCGTCGGGAGCTCCGCCGCCTGTTCCCCGACCAGGAGCTGGTCGACGTGCCGCTGGACCATCCGGTTTACAAGCTGGTCTTCCCGTTCCCCCGGGGGATTCCCAAGATCCACGAGCACGACGGCAAGCCGGCAGAGGGCCTTGGTCTCTTCATCGATGGCCGCCTCGTCGTCTTCTACTCCTATCAGACCGATCTCGGCGACGGCTGGGAAGACCCGGACGTTCATCGTGACCCCGCCGAGAAGCGCGAAGCCGCCCTGCGCATGGGGGTGAACCTGTTCGCCTACGCGGTAGGGTACGGATCATGACCCGGACCCACGAAGCCCTGGAGTCGGTCGCGCGTCCACTCCGGCGCTCCAGCGACCTCGCATGGGCGTTCGCGGTGGTGGCGGCGATCGTCGCCGGCCTCGCGCTGGCCGCGTGGCTTCTCCGGCTTGGCGTTGGTGCCCCGGCTCTGGTCGCCCTCGGGGCGTGGGTTGTCGTGATGGTCGCGGCCGTGCTGGTGGGCTGGGTCGGTCGCCGGGCCCGGCGCGACCTCTCCGCGCTTCCGGTTGCCCGCGCCATCGAGTCGACCGGCGCCGCGCGCAGGGGCGCG
>DATEOL010000344.1:0-9381 GCA_035274025.1 Gemmatimonadales bacterium
GTGAGCAGTGAGCAGTCAGTAGTTACTACTCACTGCTTACTGCTCACTGCTCACTGCTTACCGCGCCAACCAGTCGAGACTCAACTCCCCCTGTTCAGCAGCAGCCGGCGTGTTCAGCGGAATCGCCTCCAGTGGCTCGTCCTGCGAGGCGACGAACAATCTTCCCTTGAATCCCCGGCGCTTCAGCGCCGGTTCCACCGTCTCTCTCGCACATGACGGTGAATTGCATTCCTGGCTGAGGTGCGCCAGCACGACCACTTCCAGCGCCTTGTGTATCGCGTTCGACAGCACCTCCGCCGCAGTGCGATTAGACAAGTGCCCACCCGATCCCGCGATCCGCTGCTGGACCGAGGGGGGATAGCGCCCGGTCCGGAGCATGACGTCGTCGTAGTTGCTTTCCAGGATCACGGCATGCGCGCCGCTGAGCAGCCAGCGCAGTCCATGGGTGCTGCGCCCGAGGTCCATCGCGAAGGCGATCCGCAGGCCCTGTGACGTCTCCACCGCGATGGCGAGCGGCTCCCGCGCATCATGGGTGGTAACCATCGTATGCAGCATGAAGCCGGCAAACGGGGCGGGACGGGCCGGCTTCACCCGGGTGAATGTCACGTCCGCGGGGGCACCGAGCGCGGTCCACGTACCCCAAGAGCAGACCACCGGCACCTCGAACTCCCGCGCCATGGCGAGCGCGCCACCCGCGTGATCCCCGTGCTCATGGGTGATCGCGATCCCGCGGATACGACCGCAGTCGAGGCCCGCCCGCTCCGCCCGCTTCCGGAATGCCTTGACGCCGAATCCCGCGTCGACCACGAGGGCTCCGTCAGGTGTGTCCACGGCAAACGCGTTGCCCTTCGACCCCGACCCGAACACGAACAGCCGCGTCATCGCACCATGCGCGCGTGCAGCGACCGGAGCCATGCCTCGCGTCCGGACGTGAGCTCGACGTTCCTGCGCGGCAGCACTCGTCCGGCGATCCGGACGAACGCGTCCTCATCGAGTCGGCCGAGTCCGTCGCTGCCCCAGGCAAAGGGCGGCACGGCGCGGGGAACCGGCGATCCGGTCACGCTCGCGCCCGCGCCAATGATGGTACCGGTGGAAAGCAGGGTTCCGATCGCCGTCTTGGCGTGATCCGCGATCAGGCTGCCGAGGAAGGTCCGGCCGGTGTCACGGCGTTCTGCGCCGCCTTCGAGACGCACCGTGCCATAGGTGTTCTTGAGGTTCGAGGTGATCGTGCCGGCGCCGAGGTTGGTCCAGCACCCGATGACCGAGTGCCCCACGAATCCGTCGTGTCCCTTGTTGCCGTAGCCGATCATCACCGTCGTCGCCATTTCACCGTGCACCCGACACTGGGGTCCGAACGACGAGTGGCGGATCTGTCCGCCCAGCAGGAAGGTCCCCGGTCCCGCGAACAAGGGGCCTTCGAGCCGGGTCCCCGACCGCACCTCCACGCCCTCGGTCAGCACGACCGCGCCCTTGCGGGTGTCGAAGACCGCGCCGGGTTCGACAGTGGCATCGAGGCAGACCACGCGCGAGGAGTCCCCGATGACGATGGAGCCCGGCGGGACCGGATCGGCCGGTGCGGCCGTGAATTCGAGGCAGTCGCTCGGGAGGAAGCGTTCCAGCGCGTCGACCAGCCCCCACGCGCCAGGGAGGACGTGGGCATTCACCTCGGTCGCGTCACCCCGATCGTCGCCACCTTCCCACTTTTCGCCCCGATCGAGTCGCCACGCGATGGTCCGGCCACTGGCGACCAACCTTCGCGTCGTGAAGGAGACCGCGGCGCGGGGCGGGACGACATCGGAACGGACGACGATGGCGGGACCCGCGACGCTCGATCCGGGAACGATCGACGGACTATCGACATCCACGAACCCAAGCAGCGTGTCGGAGAGAATGCCGGAAGCGCGGAGCCCCAGCGCGGCTTCCCAGCGTTCCCGGAGCAGCCAGGCGCCGGCTCGCAGCTCGGCGACGGGCCGCACACCGGCGAACGGCGCCCATGCCCCGGAATCGCTCGGCTCCAGCAGGAAGAGGTCGCTCACTCGAGCGTCCGGACGTCGGGGGGAAGTGACTCCAGCACCTCTTTCATATCGCCCGCCCGCGAGCGGTCGAGTACCAGGATTCGGCCATTCGCGGCCACTACCACGACATCCTTCACGCCGGCGAGCACCACCGGTGTTCCGTCCGACCACGCGATGCTCCGCGCCGCATCGACCGCGCTCACCGGGCCGCGCAACACGTTGCCCTCCGCATCGGCGGGACGCACCCGCGCAATCGCTTCCCAGTTTCCGACGTCGTCCCAGGGGAAGTCCCCCCGCAGCATGATGACTCGTTCGCTGCGCTCGAAGAGGGCGACGTCGATCGCGACCGGAGAGACCTCATCGAAGAACGCGGCGACGTCTCCCTCCGCAAGTCGCATCATGGGACCCGACACCTCGGGCGCGTGTTGCCGAAGCTCGTCGAGAAAGCGCCCCGCGGTCCATGCAAAGAGCCCACTGTTCCAGAGCGCGCCGGAGGCGGTGAGCGATTCAGCCTCGGGGCGGGGCGGTTTCTCGACGAAGCGCGCGACGCGGTAAAGCGGCCCGCGAATGATCTCGCCCGGCACGATGTGGCCGTACCCAGGCTCGACCCGCGTCGGCACCACGCCCACGGTGACCAGCGCGTCATCCATCCGGGCCGCTTCGAGCGCGGCGTCCGCCGCGCGTCGAAATCGCTCCGGATCGGCCAGGTACCAGTCCGCGTGCATGGAAAGCAGCGTCGCCGAGGGGTCTCGGGCGAGCGCCGTGGCTGTGGCCCAGGCCAGGGCCGGTGCCGTCGAGGCGGCCTTCGGCTCGACCAGGATCTGTTCCGGGGGAAGGTCGAGTGCCGCCGCGAGCTTCGGCGCGAGGTCGGCACCGGCCACGACGAGGATGCGCTTGCGGGAGACCAGTGGCTCCACCGCGCGCGCCGTCGCGATCGCGGTCGGCACGTCACCCGCGAGGGGCAGGAGCTGCTTGGGGCGACGGGGCGAGCTGAGCGGCCAGAAACGGGTGCCCGATCCGCCGGCGAGAAGGACGGCCCAATCCATGGGAAGCCCGGCTAGAGAGCGTCGGTGACCGCGGGACGGTACCGGCGAATCAGGTAGAGCAGGTCGCCGAGGTCGGCATCCTGCCGCGCCAGCACGACGAGCGCTGATCCGCTCTCCATCGCGCCGATGATCGCCGGTCCGCCCTGGAACTCGATGATCGCGCTCGACGCCGGACCGCGACCCGCCGCATTGCCGACCTCGTGGAGCTGGCGCAGCACGGTCAGGGCGAGCGCCGCGAGGGCGTCGCCATCCAGGCGGCCGGGAAGGGAATGATCGATGAGCAGACCCTCGGTGCTGACGAGGGCAACACCGGTCACTTCCGGTCGAGCTGCAAGACCCTCGATCAGGGTGCGGAGCACGGCCAAACTCTAAAGGCCCGAAGCGGCGGAAGTCAAGGAAAATCCACGGGTTGACCAGTGTCTACCGGGTTCCTAAGATTCCGCCGATGCGTCTCGCAGGTCCCGCCATTCTGGCCATGCTCGCCCTCGCCGCATGCAGCGATGCCAACAGCATCCCCGATGCGACGTTTTCCAACGTGATCGACACGGTGGTAGTCTACGCCATCTCGGGCACCGACGTGTTCCGGGCCAGCGGGTACGCGATGACCCAGCGGAGCGCGGTGCGAATCGACAATTCCACCATCGCGGATTTCGGGTACGACCGCACCGAGGACGGACGCGACGTCCTCCTCCCCGGCGCGATGATCGGACACCCTGGTAGCGCCGGAGTCGACCCCGGGCTCCAGCATACCGACGTCTCCTTCGACGATATCCGGGTCGCGGAGGTCAACAACTACAAGACGCTCGATACGGTCGCGGTGGCCGCCGGCGACGTCCTGTACCTCCGCAGCCGGATCCCGTCGACCTGTTTCCTCGGGGTGCCGACCTACGGTAAGATCGAGATCCTCGAGTTCGACGAGGCCAGCCACACCATCAAGTTCCGCGTCCTCGCCAACCTGAATTGCGGCTACAAGGCGCTGACGACCGGCCTTCCGTCGCAGTAAGCATCCCGTGATCGACATCAAGCGCCTCCGCCAGGATCCCGAGGCGGTGCGTTCCGCGCTCCGCCGGCGACTCGACCCGACCATCGACGCGACGCTGACCGAGCTCACCGAGCTCGACCGGCGCCGCCGCGAGGCGCTGGTCCAGGCCGAGACGCTCAAGGCGAGTCGCAATGCGGCATCCGAGGAAGTGGCGCGGCGCAAGAAGGCGGGACAGCCGGCCGATGAGCTGCTCGCCGAGCTCAAGGCGTCGAGTGAGCTCTCGAAGCAGCTCGAGGCCGATGCCAAGTCGCTCGACGAGCAGCAGAACGAGCTCCTCCTCGGCATTCCGAACATCCCGCACGAGGCCCTCCCCGATGGTGACGCGACCGCCAACCGCGTCGTCCGGACCTGGGGCGAAAAGCCGGCGTTCGACTTCGCACCGCGGCCGCACTGGGAGCTGGGCGAGGTGCTCGGGCTCTTCGATCTCGCCCGCGGCACGCGCGTGGCAGGGTCGGGGTTCCCGCTCTTCACCGGGCAGGGCGCCCGCCTCGTGCGCGCGCTCGCCAATTTCATGCTCGACCTTCACACCCGGGAGCACGGCTATACCGAGATGGCGCCGCCCTACGTCGTGAGCAGCGAGTCGATGCGCGGCACCGGTCAGCTTCCCAAGTTCCAGGAAGATCTCTATCGCGTTCCCATCGACGGACTCTGGCTGATCCCGACGGCCGAGGTGCCGGTCACCAATATCCATCGCGGCGAGATCCTCGATGCCGCGATGCTGCCGGTCACCTATGTCGCATGGACCCCGTGCTTCCGTCGTGAGGCTGGCGCGGCGGGAAAGGACACCCGGGGACTGCTACGCGTCCACCAGTTCGACAAGGTGGAGCTGGTGCGGGTCGTGAAGCCGGAGACCTCGAGCGACGAGCACGACATCATCACGACCCACGCGGAAAACGTGCTGCAGCGCCTCGGGCTGCCCTATCGCGTGCTGGAGCTCGCGGCGGGAGATACCGGCTTCGCCTCGCATCGCACCTACGACCTGGAGACCTGGGCGCCCGGCGTCGGAACCTGGCTCGAGGTCTCGAGCGCGAGCACCTTCACCGATTTTCAGGCCCGGCGCATGGATCTCCGATACCGCCCGGAGCCGGGCGCGAAGCCGGAGTTCGTCCACACCCTCAACGCATCCGGACTCGCGTTTCCCCGCACCATCGCGACGCTGCTGGAGACCTACCAGCAGGCGGATGGCTCGGTGCGCATTCCCGCGGCGCTCGCCACCTACTTCGGAGCCGACCGGCTCACACCGCGATGACCGCCGGCTCGGTGGCGCGCGACTGGCTCGCCAGCCTCAACCCGGCCCAGCGCGAAGCAGCGGAACACCTCCACGGACCCATCCTCGTCCTGGCGGGCGCCGGCTCGGGGAAGACCCGCGTGCTCACGGTCCGGATTGCCCGGCTCATCGAGGAGCACGGCGTCCCGATCGAACGCTTCTTTGCCGTCACGTTCACCAACAAGGCCGCGCACGAAATGAAGGAGCGGATCGGGGCCATGTTGGGCCGCGATCCCGTCGGTCTCTGGATCGGCACCTTCCATTCGCTCTCCGCGCGGCTCCTCCGGCGCGAAGCGGAGCGGATCGGCTTCAGTCGCGCCTTCACCATCTTCGACGAGGACGACCGCCTCGCGCTCGTCAAGCGCCTGATGGACGCGCGGCATCATTCCACCAAGCTCTTCCCGCCCCGCGCCGTGGTGTCGATCATCTCCTCGGCCAAGAACAAGATGCAGAGCGCGGAGTCGCTCGCGACCGCCGGGCGGAACGACGCGCTGATCCAGGTGGCGGCCGACATCATGGGCGTGATGGCGGGGGCGCTGCGCTCCCAGAACGCGATGGACTTCGACGACCTGATGCTCCATCCGCTGACGCTCTTCCGCGAGCACCCCGACCGGCTCGCGTGGTGGCAGGATCGCTTCCGCTTTCTCCTGGTCGACGAGTTCCAGGACACCAACCGCGCCCAGTTCGAGCTGGTGAAGCTGCTGGGCGCGCACGGCAACATCTTCGCCGTGGGCGACGACGACCAGTCGATCTACGGCTGGCGCGGGGCAGAAGTGCGGAACATGAAGGCGTTTCAGCAGGACTTCGATCCGGTGCGGCTGGTGCGGCTGGAGGAGAACTACCGTTCCACCCACGTCGTGCTCGACACCGCGAACGCCGTGATCGCCGAGAATCGCTCGCGTCTCGGCAAGACACTGCGGACTCGCAGGCAAGGCGGAGAACGCGTCACGCTGCTCGCCTCCGCGGACGAGCGCGATGAGGCGGAGTGGCTGACCGGGGAGCTGGCGCGGCGCGCCAAGGCCGGCGACTGGGTCTACCACGAGATGGCGATTCTCTACCGGACCAATTCGCAGTCGCGCGCATTCGAGGAGTCGTTCCGGCGGGCCGGCATTCCCTATCGCCTGGTGGGCGCGATCAGCTTCTACGATCGTCGCGAGGTGAAGGACCTGCTCGCCTACCTGCGACTGGTCGCGAATCCTGCGGACGACGAGGCATTCCTCCGCGCGATTGCGGTGCCCCGCCGCGGCATCGGCGAGGCCAGCCTCGCGATCCTGCGCGACGCCGCCACCCAGTGGCAGAAGCCGCTCCTCGAGACCGCCTCGGTCGCGGACCGGATCCAGGGCCTGCGGCCGAACCTGCGCGAGGCGTTCCGCGGATTCGCCAGGCTCATCGACGATCTCGCTGTCATGGCTCGCGAGCTCGCGCCTGGCCTCATCCTCGAGGAGCTGGTGCAGCGGCTCAACTACGAGCAGCTCCTCGCGGAGGAAGGCATCGAAGGCGCCGATCGCTGGGAGAACGTGCGCGAATTGATCGCCGCCGCGGCAAGCTGGTCCGAGGTGCTGGAGGAGGGCGAGGGCACCCCGCTCGAGCGCTTCCTCACCGAGGCCGCGCTGCTCTCGGGCCAGGACAAGCAGGAAGGCTCGGAGCGCGGCGTCACCCTGATGACGGTGCACACCGCGAAAGGCCTCGAGTGGCCGGTGGTCGCGGTGGCGGGTCTCGAAGACGGCCTCTTTCCCCTCGCGCGGGCGACCGAGGCGGAGGACACCCTGGAGGAGGAGCGCCGGCTCTTCTACGTCGCGATCACGCGGGCCAAGGATAAGGTCTATCTCTCCTGGGCTCGCACCCGCCGCCGGGGCGGCGAGATTCGGCCGGGCATGGCGTCGAGATTTTTGCGTTCGCTCCCGCCCGGCCTGGTGGAGGAGAAGCAGACCAGCTCGATGTGGGTCCCGCCGGCGACGGGCTACGGGCGACGGGACTGGGGCGGGAAGGGCGGGGGGAGACGGGTTTGGGAGGAGCCACTGCCCGCCAGCCCGTCGGCCCGCCTGCCCGCCGAAGAGGTGAGCCAGGCGTCCCCCCGCTTCGTGAAGGGCGAGCGGGTCCGCCATCGCCGGTTCGGGGCGGGCACCATCGAGGGCCTGATCGGCGCCGGCAAGGACCTCAAGGTCTCGGTGAAGTTCGACGACGCAGAGGTCGGCTCGAAGCAGCTGCTCGTAGCCTACGCCGGTCTGGAGCGTGAATGGGAGGAAGGGGCATGAGGATTTCCCGCGACGACGTGCTTCACATCGCGCGACTCGCCGAGCTGGCAGTGGATGACGCGGAAGTGGAACGGCTCACCAGGCAGCTCGACGACATCGTCGGTTACGTCGCGCAGCTGGATGCGCTCCCCCCCGAGCCCGGCGCCGAGCTCTTTCATCCTGGCCCGCGCGAGCTGGCGTGGCGGGAAGACGAAGTGCGCCCCCAGCCGCTCGCCTTCCCACCTTCGGAGCTCGCCCCCGAGTTTCGTAACGGGTTCTTCGTGGTGCCTCGCCTGACCGGAATGGAGGAGGCATGAGCGCGTCGCAGGTCGCCCGCGAGCTTGGCAGACGACTGGATGGGGCGAAGGACCTGAACGCGGTCCTGTCCTGGTCACAGGCCACGCTCGACGCGGAAGCCGCGCGCATCGACGCGATGCCCGCCGCGGGAGCGCTCGCATCGATGCCGGTCGCCATCAAGGACAACATCGTCACGCTCGATCATCCGACGACCTGCGCGTCGCGGATCCTCGAGGGCTACCGCTCGCCATTCGAGTCCACTGCCACCCGCCGCCTGCGCGACGCCGGCGCGTTGATCGCCTGCAAGGCGAACATGGACGAGTTCGCCATGGGCTCGTCCACCGAGCATTCCGCATTTGGCCGGGTGAAGAACCCGCTGAGTCCGGGTCGGGTACCAGGGGGCTCTTCCGGTGGCTCCGCTGCGCTGGTCGCGGCGGGTGTCGTGCCCGCCGCACTGGGGTCCGAAACCGGTGGCTCGGTACGGCAACCTGCGGCGTTCTGCGGCATCGTCGGGGTGAAGCCTTCATATGGACGGGTGAGCCGCTACGGCCTGGTTGCCTTCGGTTCTTCGCTCGACGTGATCTCGGTGTTCGGCCGCACCGTCGACGATGCGTCCCGCGTCCTGGCAACCATCTCGGGTCACGATCCGCTCGACGCGACGACGCCTGCGAAGCCGCCGATGGGCCGGCCGGTCCCCCGCCAGGACCTGCGCGGCGTCACCATCGGGCTCCCGCGGGAGTACTTCCCGGCCGATCTCGACGCGGCCGTCCGGGCGTCCTGTGATCGCACCGTCGCGGTCATGCGCGAGCTGGGCGCGACGATCCGCGAGGTCGACCTCCCGCACTCGCCCTACGCGGTGGCGACCTACTACATCGTGGCGCCTGCGGAAGCTGCAGCCAACCTGGCGCGCTACGATGGCGTACGCTACGGTCCGGCGCGGCCGCCCGGGCTTCCCGACGTGCGCGCGCTCTATCGAGCGACCCGCGGCAGGGGATTCGGCGCCGAAGTCCGCCGCCGGATCCTCATCGGTACCTATGTATTGAGCGCCGGGTACTACAACGCCTACTACGGGAAGGCGCAGGCGATGCGCGCCCGCATCGCGGCCGATTTCCAGAAGGTGTTCGATGCCGGAGTGAACTTCCTCTTCACGCCGAGCACGCCCTCTCCCGCATTCTGCGCCGGCGAAAAAACCGATGACCCGGTCGCGATGTACCTGGCGGACGTCTTCACTTGTCCCGTGAGCCTGGCCGGCCTGCCCGGTGTCAGCGTTCCGGTGGGCCGGACCAACGGGCTTCCGTTGGGCGGCCAGATCATCGCGCCGTATTTCGAGGACGAGGCCATGCTCTCGATGGCCTCCGCCCTCGAAGCCCACCTCGATGCCGTGGCGGAGGTGCGATGACCTGGGAGACCGTCATCGGACTCGAGGTCCACGTGCAGCTCGGCACCCGGAGCAAGATGTTCTGCGGCTGCGCCGCGACCT
>DATEOL010000345.1:0-16088 GCA_035274025.1 Gemmatimonadales bacterium
TGCGCGCCGCCAGGGAAATAGCTGCAGGCGGATCATTCAGCGAGCTCGCGAAGGGCGCGAGCTGGGATGAGTTGGAGAACTCGTTCAGAACATGATTGCGGTCGCCCGATCGCCAGATCATTCGATCTCGAGATGCCCACCCTCAGTCAGATCTCAACGCATCATTGGGATCCGCCCTTGTCGCCTTGAGCGCGGGCCCGGCGCTCGCGGCCAGCGCGACCAGGATCAGCAGTCCCGCCACCACCGAGTACGTCAGCGGATCGCGCGCCGACTGCTTGAAGAGGAGCGGCTCGATCCAGCGTGAAACCCAGATCGCGACCAGCAGCCCGATCCCCACACCCAGCATCGCGAACCGGATCCCCTGGCCCAGCACCAGCTGCATGACGTGCTTGCGTCGCGCACCCAGCGCGATGCGCACGCCCAGCTCGTGCATCCGCTGCGCGACACTGTACCCGATCACCCCGTAGAGGCCGACCGCGGCGACCAGCAGCGCGAGCCCGCCGAAGGTGACGAACATGGTGGCACCCATCCGCCACGACCGCTGTTCGTCGGCGATGATTTCGCGCAGCTCGAACACGCTCACGTAGCCGAGTCCGGGCATCACGGCCTGGAGCGCCTTGCGAACCGGCTCGAGCTGCGCGGAAGGATTCCCGCGAACCCGGAGCAGCAGGAGCTGCCCTCCGCCGGGGCGTTCCTGGTCGAGCGGGAGGTAGTAGCGGAGCCGCGCATCGGTCGTCATGCTGTTCTGGATCGCATCCTCCGCGATACCTACGATTGCGCGGCATGGCATCGTGTCGGCGCGGATGCGGATGCACTTGGTGAGCGGATCCTGTCCCGGCCAGAGCACGCGACCCATCGACTCGCTCACCACGACCACTTCGGGCGCGCCTTTGCGATCGGCCCCGGTGAACCCGCGTCCCCGCACGATCCGGGTTCGCATCACGTCGAAGTACTCGGGGCCGGCGCGCTGATAGGTGAACCGGCCCAGTCGCCGCACCGAATCGATGCCGTCGACGAAGAAGTCCCTCGAGGACGTGCTCCAGAAGGGGATGCTGGTGGCCTGGGTCGCGGTTTCCACGGCGGGCGAAGCCTGGGCTGCATCCATCAGCCGCCGTTCCAGCACCACCCGGGACGCACTGTCCAGGGTGAAGCCGCGCATGGAGCTGTAGGCCACCAGCACCTGCTCCGGCTCGTAGCCGAGCCGCATGTCGCTCACCCGGGAGAGGCTCCGCACGAAGAGACCCGCCCCGACCAGCAGGATCACCGAGAGCGCGCCCTGGATCACCAGCAGCGCGGAGCGCGAGCGTGACCGCTGGTGAGTGCCTTCGCGGGTCCCCGACTTGAGGGTGCCGGTGAGCTCGGAATCGGGCGAGAGGATGACGGCGCCCAGCGCGGTGACCAGCCCGGCGAAGAGTGCCACCAGGGAAGCCACCAGTACGGTGCGACCGTCCGGCCCCACCTCGACCGATCCTGCATTGTTGAGGAAAAGGCGCCGCAACGCCGCACCACCCCACTGGCTGATCGCGATGCCGGCGACACAGCCCGCGGACGCGAGCATCACGCATTCGGTGAGGGCCTGACGCAGCAGGCGACCGCGACTCACGCCCAGGGCGAGCCGCACCGCGGTCTCGCGACGACGACGCAGGTGACGCGCCAGCAGGAGATTGGTGACGTTGGCGCACGCGATGAGCAGGACGATCACTGCGACGCCCATCACCCATCGCGCAGTCTTCGCTTCCAGTCCGCCTTCCGGACCCGCGGCCTGCTTGAGCGGTCCAGCGACCGCGGTGGGCTTCGCGATGGCGAGCGGTGGAACCTCCGACTCGATGGCGAGCTGAGTCGTCCAGCTCCGCTCGAGCGCCCGGGTCAGGTCGGCCGTCGCTTCCGCGGCGCTCACGCCCGGCTTCCGCCGGACGATCATTTTCATCCAGCCCCAGTTGTACCTCGTGTAGTACCCGGTCGGATCCTCGAAGCGGGCGGTGTGGGCGCCGGCGTAGGTGGTGATCGGGATATAGGCCGCCGGCGGATCGCCCTCCCAGAGACCGGTGAAGCCCCGCGGCGCGACGCCGATGATGGTGGCCAGGACTTCGCCAACCTGGAGCGGCTGCCCGAGGACATTGCGTCCGCCGAATTCCGCCTGCCAGTAGCCGTAGCTCAGCACCACCACCGGTGCGCCGGCAGGCACCGAGTCCTCCGAGGGGCCGAAGAAGCGGCCCGCCACCGGCCGTGCCTCGAAGAAGTCCCAGAACGCGGCATTGACGTATGCGACTCGCCGCTCTCGCGCGGCTTCGCCGGTGCCGATGGCCATCCTGCCTTCGGCGATGCCGGCCGACTGGGAGAACGACGTGGTCCACCGCTGCAGGTCGAGGTAGCGGGTGTACTCGTATGTAGTGTGGGGAACCCGGCCCTGGCGCCCCTCGGATTCGATGTACACCCGGTGGACCGTCGCCGGATCCCGCAGCATGGCGAACGGCTTGAACATCAGCCGGTCGAGTACGCCGAACATCATCGCGTTGGCGCCGATGCCCAGGCCGAGGGTGAGCGCCACGGTCGCCGCGAAGCCCGGGGCCCGCCGGAGGCCGCGCGCGGCGTAGCGAGTGTCCTGGACCAGCTGGTCGAGCCAGGGCCACGACCACTGGTCGCGCGCGGCCTCGCGGGTGCGGAGATCGCTGGTCGTGCGCTCACCATCGCGGGTCGCCAGCGCGCGATGATGCCGCAGCTCCTCGGCGAGCTCGGCGTCGAGCCGGTCGCGGCGGAACATGTCCACCAGGCGGTTCAGCCACTCGCGCATCGGGTCAGCCCTCCTTCGCGGGCCGCATGACCCGCGCGATCGCCTGGAGCCGCTCGGTGAATCCGGCCTCCTCGCGACCGAGGTGCTTCCTGCCGGCGGGCGTGATCGTGTAGTAGCGGGCCCGCTGGTTGTTGGGCGACTGCCGCCACTCGGCCTTGATCCATCCCTTCTGCCGCATCCGCTGCAGCGCGGGATAGAGGGAGCCTTCCTCGACCCGGATCACCTCGCGCGAGAGCCGCTGGATTTCCTGGGCGATCCCGTAACCGTGCATCGTTTGCACGGTGAGGGTCTTGAGGATCAGCATATCGAGGGTGCCGGGGAGCATGTCCTTGCGGGGCGAGGGTGTCATGGGGAGCAATCTACAGAGTAGATAGTCTAGGGGGTAGATCGTCTATGTCCATCGGCGGTTGGGGCGGTTGGGACGGTTGGGGCGGTTGCAGGAAAAATGGGCAATGCTCGTTCTGGTCGGCGCGAGACTGGCTAACCGCCCTAACCGCCCTAACCGCCTCAACCGCCTCAACCGCCCCAACCGCCTCAACCGCCCCAACCGCCCTAACCGCCGTAGATTCCATCTATGCGCATCAAGGAATTCGCAGTAGAACGCTGGATGGACCGGTACGAAAACACCTGCCGGTACAACCTCGCCGAGACCTGCGTCGAGTCGCTGACGGTAGCCCAGCTCCTCCGGCTGGCGGGCCGCGAAGGAAGCCTGGAGGACGCGCTGTCCGGCCTCAAGCTCACCTACGGCGCCATCCCCGGTTCGGAGGCGCTGCGGAGTCAGATTGCCTCGCTCTACGACCGTCAACAACCTTCGAACATCCTCGTCACCCACGGCGCCATCGGGGCCAATGCCTTGGCATACCAGGCCCTCGTAGAGCCGGGCGACCGGGTCATTTCGGTTCTCCCCACCTACCAGCAGCACCACTCGATCCCGGAGAGCCTGGGAGCCGAGGTGCGCACGCTCCGGCTGGAGGAATCCAACGGATTCCTCCCCGACCTGGATGACCTGCGGAAGGTCGTCGGCGGACGCGCCAGGCTCATCGCCTTCAGCAATCCCAACAATCCCACCGGCGCGCTGATGGACCGCGCGATGCTCGAGGGCATCGTGGCGATCGCGCGCGAGGCGGGCGCGTGGATCCTCAGCGACGAGGTCTACCGCGGCATCGACCAGACGGGAACCGGATTCACCGCATCGGTCGCCGATCTGTACGAGCGGGGCATCAGCACCGGAAGCATGTCGAAGGTCTGGTCCCTCGCAGGACTCCGTCTGGGCTGGATCGCCGCGCCCGCCGAGCTGCTGCACCCGGTCACCACGCACCGCGACTACAACACCATCAGCGTGGGCCTGCTCGACGACTGGTTCGCCACGCTGGCGCTCGAGGCCCGCGACGCCATCCTGGCAAGGAGCCGCAACATCACCCGCACCAACCTCGAGATACTCGACGACTGGGTAGCTGAAGAACCGGAGATCAGCTACGTGAAGCCCCTGGGCGGCACCACCGCCCTGCTCCGCTATGCGAGCGATGAGCCGAGCGAGCAGTTCTGCGTTCGACTCGTGGAGACGACCGGAGTCATGTTCACGCCGGGCAGTGCGCTCGACATCGAGGGGTACCTGCGAATCGGCTACGCGAACAACCATGCCGTCCTCTCCCAGGGGCTCCCTCACGTCACCGAATTCCTCAAAGCCAGCCTGGCCAGGAGGTAGGCATGCGGAACCGCGCCTGGGTCGTCCCGCTCTTCATCCTTTCCTCCTGTGGACCCGCGCCGGCGCCATCCGGACAGGCGGGCAACCCCGCGCAGCGCGATACGGCGCCGAACCTCACGCCACCGGCAACCATGTCGCATGGCGAGGCGAAGATCGGCCCGGCGATGACCGCGCCCGACCGGGCGGCGGATGCCCCCGCGTCGAGCCGGAGCCGGCACCACAAGGTGCGCTTCGTCGCCGTGCACGTGCGACACGAAGTGGCGCCCGGCGTGGTCTACGAGGCGTGGACCTTCGACTCGGTGGTTCCAGGACCGACGCTTCGCCTCACCGTGGGTGACACGATGGATTTCACCCTCGTGAATGGGGCGATGATGCCCCATTCGATGGACTTCCACGCCGCCGAAATCGCACCGGACCGGGCCTATCACAACGTGATGCCGCGCGACAGCGTGCAGTTCCAGTTCGTGGCGCGGGTGCCCGGCGCGTTCATGTACCACTGCGGCACGGCGCCGGTGGCCACCCACATCGCGAACGGGATGTATGGAGCCTTCATCATCGACCCGCGGACGCCCCGCCCGCCCGCGAAGGAGTTTGTCGTGGTCCAGAGTGAGTTCTACATGGGACCACCCTCGGGCGCGGACTCGGTACGGTCGATGGACTGGGACAAGGTCCTCAACGCTTCGCCGGACTACGTCGTCTTCAACGGAGTCGCGTCCCGCTACGCGACCCATCCGATTCCCGTGGCACCGGGAGAGCCGCTACGCATGTTCGTGGTCAACGCGGGCCCCAATCGCATCAGCTCGTTTCATGTCGTCGGCGCCATCTTCGACAAGGTCTACGCCGATGGCTTCGGACGACCGTTCGAAGGGATGCAGACCTGGAACATCCCGGTCGGTGGCGGCGCAATCTTCGACTTCCGTCTCGTCGAGACCGGACTCTATCCGTTCGTGACCCACGCGTTTGCCGACGCCACGAAGGGTGGCGTGGGGGTCTTCCGCGCCGGGGAGCCGGCAGGAACGGGCACCCATTGACGCCCGTGCTGCTGCTCGCCGCCCTCGCCGCCCTGCCCCAGTCACGGGAAAGCGTGATGGTCCTGGCCGGCGGCTGCTTCTGGGGCGTGGAGGCGGTCTTCGAGCACGTCCTCGGCGTTCGCTCGGTGACTTCCGGCTTCGCGCGACCCTCCGATGCGGAGAACGGATTCGTGCCGGTCGAGGCGGTGCGGATCATCTACGATCCGTCCCGGGTGAAGCCGGACCAGCTGCTCTCGATCTTCTTCACCATCGCGCACGACCCCTCCTCCCGCGACGCGCAGGGACCGGACGAAGGACCCGAATACCGGGCGATGGTGTTCTACCAGTCCACGCCGGAACGCACGGTCGCCGAGTCCTCCTTCGCGGCGCTCGCGCGGGAGAAGTCCTTCCCGGGTCCCGTCATGACGGAGCTCCGCCCCTTCGGGAAATTTTCCGAGGCCGAAGCCTTCCACCAGGATTTCATGGCGAAGAACCCCCGGCATCCCTATGTCGTGCGCAACGACATGCCCAAGCTGCACCAGCTCGAGTCGAGGTTTCCCTCGCTGTATCGCGCCGACCGGGCCCCCTAGTCCGCATGCACGACATCCGACTTGCCGCGGTCGATGACATTCCCGTCATCGCGCGCCACCGGGTTCGCATGTTCGAGGACATGGCCCTGCTGCCGCCGGCCCAGGCTCCGGTCATGTTCGACCGAACCGTGCGGTTCCTGGAGCGCGCGATCCCATCGGGGGAATACGTGGGCTGGCTCGCGGTGAGCCGCGACGCGCACGGCTCGGTGGCGGGTGGCGCGGGCCTCCAGACCCGCACGGTCCTTCCCTTCCCCTTCGGCGGGGGCGCCGGCGCGGGGGTGGGTACGGGACGGGAAGCCCTGGTGATCAACGTCTACACCGAGCCTGAGTCCCGGATGCTGGGGCTGGCCAGGCGGCTCATGGAAGCGCTGATCGACTGGTCGCGCGCGGCAGGCATCGAGCGCATCGCCCTGCACGCCTCGCCCTCTGGCCGTCCCCTCTACGACGGTCTTGGCTTCGTCAGTACAAACGAGATGCGGCTCATGCTGCTGACCCGATGATCATCGAGCGGACCGGCAATCGCAGCGTCCGCGGCCTCCCCGGCTGGGAGGTCGACGAGCAATTTCCTTACAACCTGGAGTACCGCGAGGACTTCCAGGGCGCGAAGCGGGTGCTGAGATTTCAGGCCGAGCTCACCAACACGGCCGATGTCTCGATCATTCTGTACGACGAGCCCGGAAGGTTCCGCTGGGAGCCTCCCTTTCGCGGCGGGCCACTCACGCACGCGGAAATGCATCCGATCCTCGTCCGCGTGACCGCCGCGGTGCGGCTCCTCGGCGTGCGCCCGATCTGGGAGACCATGGGGACCGAACGGACCGACTGGCCGGTGATCATGGCCGAAGCCGACGCCTGGCTCAGACGGGCGGAGTAACCGCGCCCCGCATGAAGCCCTCGAATCCGCAGAGCTCCTCGCACCGGCGATACCTCGAATTCGTCGAGGATTACAGACAGCGCCGGCTCGAAGCGAAGGCCGACGAGCCGCGGCCTGGCCAGCAGGGGAAGAAACCCGACGCCGGCATGCGGAGAGCGTACCTCCGCGAGTACGTCCGCTGGCTCAAGCCGCATCGGGCGGCGGTGGGGATGGTCTTCCTGCTGGCGGTCGCGGGGGCCGGGTTCCAGATGATCGAGCCGCTCTTCATGCGGTTCATCGTGGACCGGGTACTGCTGAACACCACGCTCGATGTCGCGGCGAAGCTCACCTTTCTCCACCTGGCCGGGCTCTCGTTCCTCGGCGTCGTCATCTTCTCCAACCTGCTCGGCGCGCTGCGGGACTACCGGCAGCGGATTCTCAATACCAAGGTGATGCTGGCGCTGCGGCGGGCGCTCTACGATCGACTGCTGCATTTGCCGCTGCCCGACCTCTGGAACATGAAGACCGGAGGCATCCTCTCCCGGCTCACCGGCGATGTCGATACCACGGCCGGGCTGATGCAGCTCGCGATCGTGTCACCCGCGATCTCGGTGCTTCGGCTGTTGATTGCGGTCGGCGTGCTGATGGCGCTCAACTGGCGGCTCGCGCTCATGGCCCTCGCCGTGATCCCGGGCGCCGTGCTGATGAGCTTCATCTTCGCCCGGCGAATCCGTCCGATCTATCGCACGGTCCGGAAGGACGTCGAGGAGTTGGACGGCCGGGTGGGCGAGACCTTCTCGGGCATCCGGGTCGTCCGCGCGTTCGGCCGTGAAGTGTGGGAGCTCCTCGGATACCTGCGCAGCCGCCACACCGTGTTGCGGAAAGAGCTCTTTGCGCAACGCCGCGAGCTGCTGCTCTGGACCTCGTGGAGCCTGCTGGTCGCGGGGGTGAATGTCGTGATCGTCTGGTTCGGCGGCTGGCTCAACATCACCGGCGGCGCGTCGATCGGCGACATCATGGCGTTCCAGTGGTACAGCTTCCTGCTGCTCAACCCGGTCTGGAACATCGTGAACTCGTTCTCTGAGCTGCAGCGGTCGCTGGCGGCGATGGAGCGCGTGTTCGACGTCCTCGCGAAGCCGGGGGACAAGCCCGACCGGCCCGGCGCGCTCGAAGCCCCGAAGCTGGTCCGCGAGATCGTACTCGACGACGTCAGCTTCGAGTACCGGGCCGACCGTCCTGTCGTGCGCGATTTCAGCGTGACCGTTTCCGCGGGGTCGATCGTGGCGCTCGTCGGCCGGAGCGGCGCGGGGAAGACGACGGTCACCGACCTGGTGGCGCGATTCCACGACCCGACGGCGGGTCGCATCCTGCTCAACGGGACCGACATTCGCGACTTCAAGCTCGACACCTATCGCGACCTGGTTGCCATCGTGCCACAGGACGTGTTCCTGTTCGACGGCTCGGTGCGGGACAACATCGCCTACGGGCGGCACCGCGCGACCGAGTCGGAAGTCCTCGATGCCGCGCGGCGGGCCAATGCCCACGAGTTCATCGTGAACCTGCCCGAAGGCTACGAGACATTCGTGGGCGAGCGCGGGGTGAAGCTTTCAGGTGGGCAGCAGCAGCGGCTCGCGATCGCCCGGGCGATTCTCGCCCGGCCGCAGATCCTGATCCTCGACGAGGCGACCAGCAACCTCGACACCGAGAGCGAGCAGCTCATCCAGGCCGCGATGGCGACGCTGCTCGCGGGCCGGACTACTTTCGTCATCGCGCACCGGCTCTCGACCATCCGCCGTGCGACGCTGATCCTGCTGCTCGAGGATGGTCGCATCATCGAGCAGGGAAACCACGAAGAGTTGATGAACCTGCGCGGGGTGTATCACGCGATGGTGCAGCGGCAGGCGGAGGCGAGCGAAGCAGGGACGGCAATGTGGACATAGGAGGGATCGATGATCAACGGCGCGCATTTCCTCATCTATAGTACCGATCCGGAGGCGGACCGCGCTTTCCTTCGCGACGTGCTGGAGTTCCGCTTCGTGGATGTCGGCGGTGGATGGCTCATCTTCGGCCTCCCGCCCACCGAGGTTGCAGTGCACCCGACGGACCAGTCATTCGTTCACGGTCACGCCGAGCAGTCACTCGCAGGCGCCGTTCTCTACCTCATGTGCGACGACCTGCAGGCAGAGATCAAGAGGCTGGAATCGAAGAAGGTCACTTGCTCACAGGTCAATCGAGAAAACTGGGGCACCTTCACGACGTTCGCCCTGCCAAGTAGTGGAAGGATCGGGCTCTACCAGCCGAGCCACCCCACTGCGTTCGGTAACGAGGCGGCCGGCAGCTAGCTGGCAGCTGGTAGCTGCCAGCGAGTAGCTTCCCTCATGCCTGCAGAGCAGACCTTGCGAGCCGCCGTGGTACAGGCCGGCTCGATCCCCTTCGATACTCCCGCGACCGTCGAGAAGGCGGTCCGGCTCATCGGGGACGCCGCGGCCACGGGCGCCCGCCTCCTCGTCTTCCCCGAGGCGTTCATCGGTGGCTATCCCAAGGGACTCGGCTTCGGGCTCGTGGTCGGTGCGCGTGACGCCGCCGGCCGCGAAGAGTTCCGCCTCTACCTCGAATCCGCCATCGCCGTCCCCGGCCCCGAGACCCAACGCCTCGGAGGGGCGGCTCGCGACCATCGCTGCTGGCTGGTCGTCGGGGTGATCGAGCGGGAGCTCGGCACCTGTTACTGCACCGTCCTCTTCTTCGGCCCCGACGGCGCGCTCCTTGGCAAGCACCGCAAGCTCATGCCGACCGCGCTCGAGCGCATGATCTGGGGCTTCGGCGACGGATCGACGCTCACCACGGTCGAAAGCCCCTGGGGGCGCATCGGGTCGGTCATCTGCTGGGAGAATTACATGCCCATGCTCCGGATGGCCATGTACTCGAAGGGTGTCTCCCTCTACTGCGCGCCGACGGCGGATGATCGCGACACCTGGCTCCCCACCATGCAGCATGTCGCCCTCGAAGGCCGCTGTTTCGTGCTCTCCGCGTGCCAGTTCATCCGCCGCAAGGACTTTCCCGCCTCGGTGCGCATGTCGCTCGGCGACGGGCCCGATGCCATACTCATGCGCGGCGGCAGCGTCATCGTGAGCCCGTTCGGGCGGGTGATCGCTGGCCCGGATATGACCGGCGAAACCATTCTCACTGCCGACCTCGACCTCCGCGAGATCGGACGAGGGAAGTTCGACTTCGACGTGGCCGGGCACTACAGCCGGCCCGACGTGTTCAAGCTGATCGTGAACGAGGCGCCGAATCGACCGGTGGAGGCGGCGCCGTCGGACTAGCGAGCACAGCATGGCCAACTTTGTCGTCTGTGGTGCGACTGGACGAACCGGCTCCGCCGCAACGCGTGAGCTCCTCAACCGCGGCCATCGCGTCACCGCGATCGTTCGTGATCCGGGTCGTGCTGCCCGGCTGAAGGCGGCGGGCGTCCGCCTGGCGAGTGGATCGCTCGCGGATCCCGAGGTCATCAGCGCCGCGCTTCGAGGGGGCGACGCGCTCTTCGCCCTGCTCCCCGAAGATCCCCTCGCCGCCGACTTTCACGCCCCCCGCACGGCCATCACCGAGGCGCTGGTGACGGCGGTCAAGGAGTCGGGGGTTCCCCACGTCGTGCTCCTGTCCGCCATTGCCGCATCCCTTCCGAGCGGCAATGGACCGGCGAAGGACCTTCACCAGCTCGAGAACGCGCTCGCCGAGACCGGCACCGTGCTCACGACCCTGCGCGCCTGCTGGATGCAGGAGAATGTCGGGGCCGTGGTCAAGCCGGCGCGCGCGGCGGGGATCTATCCCAATTTCATGTTTTCAGCAGATGCGGCGTTTCCCACCATCGCGAGCCGTGACATCGGCGCATTCGTGGCCGACGTGATCACCGACCATCCCCGATCCGAAACCATCGACTTGCTGGGACCGGCGTATTCCGCTCGCCAGGTTGCCCAGACGCTCGGGAAGGTCCTCGGGAAGCCGCTTCGGATCGTGGACATTCCCGCCCAGGCCCAGGTATCGATGCTGATGCAGGCCGGCGTCTCCCAATCCTTCGCGGAAGCCGTCGCGGAGCTCTACGCCTGCTTCGGCACCGGGAGGGTCAAGCCCAGGGGAGACCGCCAGCTCGCGGGTACGACTCCGCTGGAGACCACCATAACCGAACTGCTCGCCTCGACTCGCTGACGCCATGAACCGTCCCCGCTTCGGCGGTGGTCAAGCCCGAACGCTGGGAGCTCGGTACGCGTGAGCCCTAGCGCCGCGGGTTCGGCGTGCAGGTCGCGACCGGGATGTCGGTGTGCTTCTCCTTGAACTTCTTGATGGCATCGTCCCGGTCCGTGGCATCCACCCGGTCGGTCACATTGCCATTGTTGTCCCGTCCGTTACACAGGTACTCGGTGGTCGGTGAAGCACCGCCGGGGGACGGATTCCCCGAGCAGGACGCGACGAGAAGCAGGAAACTGATAATCGCGAGGCCACGCATAGGCTCTCCATCGGAGTGGTGGGAGAATACTCGGCATCCGGCAACCCCGCCCACAAGTGTGCAACCGGCACCCGTCGCCCGTCGCCAATAGCCACGTAGGATGTCGATCCCCCGGCTCCCCGAACGACCATGGGTGTCAACCCGGGACTATACGACCTTCACGGAGGGCGGAATGCAATACCTGTGTCTGATCTATTCCGACGAGACGATGTGGCCGAAGATGTCCAGGCAGGATGCCGAGAGCATGATGTCGGAGTACATGGCCTTCACGGCGAAGACCAAGGAGAGCGGTCACTACCTCGGGGGGAACCGGCTCCAGCCCACGCACACGGCGACGTCGGTGCGGATCCGGAACGGTAGCCTGTCGGCCACGGACGGGCCCTTCGCCGAGACCAAGGAGCAGCTCGGTGGCTACTACCTCATCGAGGCCAAGGACCTGAACGATGCCATCCAGGTCGCGTCGCGGATTCCCGGCGCCAGGGTGGGCACCATCGAGGTCCGTCCGATCGCTCCAGTCCCGCCGCGATGAGCTTCGATGCAGAGGCCCTGGTTCGCGCCCGCGTGGACGAGGTCTACCGGACCGAGTCCCGCCGCGTCCTGGCCACGCTGATCCGCCTCCTCGGCGATTTCGACCTGGCCGAGGAGGCACTGCACGACGCGTTCGCTGCCGCCGTCGAGCGGTGGCCCCGGGAAGGCATTCCCAACAACCCGCGGCCCTGGCTGGTCTCTGCCGGGCGATTCAAGGCGATCGATGGCCTTCGACGTCGCGCGCGATTCGACAACGCAGAGAGCGAGCTGGTCATCCGGCTCGAGCGCGCGACGGAGGACATCCTGGACGCCCAGGCGGTGGAGGACGACCAGCTTCGGCTCATTTTCACCTGTTGCCACCCCGCGCTGAGGCCTGACGCGCAGGTCGCGCTCACGCTACGCGAGGTGTGCGGTCTCACCACCGAGGCAATCGCCCACGCGTTCCTCGCGAATCCGCCCGCGGTGGCGCAGCGGATCGTGCGCGCCAAGGCGAAGATCCGCGACGCCGGTATTCCATACCAGGTTCCCGAGAGGCCGGACCTGCCGGCGAGGCTCGATTCCGTGCTCCAGGTCGTCTATCTGGTCTTCAACGAAGGCTACTCGGCCTCGTCGGGTGACTCGGTCGTCCGGCACGATCTCTCCACGGAAGCCATACGGCTGGGAAGGATTCTCGTGGCGCTCCTTCCCGAGCCGGATGCGATCGGCCTTCTCGCCCTGATGCTGCTGCACGAATCACGGCGCGAGGCGAGGGTCTCGAGCGAAGGGGAGCTGATCCTGCTCGACGAGCAGGACCGCTCCCGTTGGAATCATGAGATGATACGAGAAGGTCTGGCCCTCACCCGGCGCGCGCTCTCGGCCCAGGTGATCGGTGGGTTCACCGTGCAGGCCGCCATCGCCGCGGTGCATGCGGAGGCACCGAGCAGCACCGAGACCAGCTGGGATGCGATCGTGACCTGGTACGACGTGTTGTTGCGGGCGGATCCGTCACCCGTGATCGCGCTCAACCGGGCGGCGGCCATTGCCATGCGTGACGGGCCCGAATCGGGTCTCTCCCTGATCGACCAGCTGCTCTCCGAGGGAGAGCTCTCCAACTACCACCTGGCGCACTCGGCCCGGGCCGACCTTTGTCGCCGTCTCGGCCGCACCAGGGAAGCGCGGGATGCGTATGGCACCGCGCTGGCGCTGGCGCGACAGGAGCCGGAGCGCCGCTTCCTGCAGCGACGCCTGCGCACGCTGGTCCCCTAGGCCGCGCCGCGCACGATGGTCGCCATCGCCGAGATCAGCGGCTTGGCGCGCGTCTTGAGCTCCTCCATGTGCGCCTTCGACAGCTCGGCGAGGACGCTCTCCCCGCCGCCGGTGAGCGAGATCAGCGCGCGTCGCAGGTCCGAGGGATCGCGGTAGCGTCGCACCATGCCTCTTTCCACCAGGCGGTCGACCAGGCCAACCGCGCTGTGGTGCTGGACCTGCAGGCGCTCGGACAGCCAGCGGATGGTCGGCGCGATGCCCGGCCTCGCCCCCTTCAGGGCGAGCAGCAGCTGGTGCTGCTGCGGCTCGAGTCCCGCCTTGCGCGCGGCCTCCTCGCTCATGTGAAGGAACCGCCGGATCTCGAAGCGGAACTCGGCGAGGGCGGTGTAGTTGACCGCGGACGCGGGTACGGTGGCCCTGTTGATCATATCGTATTACGATATACCTGTGACGAGCACTGCGCCAACCCCGACGCCGCCTGCCGGCACTCTCGCGCTGCCGGTCCGGATCCGCTCCCAGGATGGAAGGTCGGGAGGATCAGGCGAGGTGGAGTACTCCGAGCCCTCGCTGGGCCAGCGACTCCGGAAGGCTGGAAAGCTGGTCCTGCTGGGAATGGTCGCCGTCGTGGTGTTCCTGCCTATTCCGCTCATGCACCTGGTGGGTGTCCTCGGGTTCCTGGTGCTCTCGGGCCTCGCGGTCCACCGCCTCCGGTCTCGTGAGGTGCTCAAGGGGGCGCATGGCCGCTGCCCGGCGTGCGGCACGGAAGGCTCGTACTACGTCGGCTTCGGCAGCCAGCGCATGAAATTCCCCATCACCACCTCCTGCCCCGCCTGCCATATCGGGCTCGAGCTCGAGCCGGTGTAGTCTTCGGGGGTGACCACCCCCGCCATCGTCTTCGCGACCATCGCGAAGTTCCGCGCCTGGCTCCGCACCCATCACGCCCACGAGACCGAGATCCTCGTCCGCATCCGGAAGGCCGGATCCTCGCGAACCGGCATCAGCTACTCGGAAGCGCTCGATGAGGCCCTCTGCTACGGCTGGATCGACGGAGTGCGCCGGAGGATCGACGACGAATCCTTTTCCATCCGCTTCTCGCCTCGCAAGCCGAAGAGCACCTGGAGCCGGATCAACGTCGCGCACGTGAAGCGCCTGATGGCCGAGGGGCGGATGCGGAAGGCGGGCCTGGCGGCGTGGGAAGCGCGGGAGGAGAAGCGAACCGGCGTCTACTCCTTCGAGCAGGACTCGCACGAGATGCCGGCGCACTACCTGCGCTCATTCCGCGCCAATGCGAAAGCCTGGAAATGGTTCCAGGCCCAGGCGCCCTGGTACCGGCGAACCATCACCTACTGGGTGACCAGCGCGAAAAAGGAGGAAACCCGAAAGCGCCGGCTCGATGAGCTGATCGCGAGGTCCGCCGCCGGTGAGCGATTACGGTAGGGCCCCGAACCGGATCGGCTGTGCTCCCTGGTACAGCACTCGTTTTCCCACCTCTTCCAGCTGGCCTATTCCCTCGCTCAGCGTCAGGAAGTGATTCCCCGCCAACGGTCCGAATTTGCTGGCGAACCTCGTGACACCATATGGAAACAGGATCTCGGTTTCGCTGATCGCCCTGGGATAGAGCAGGATCTGTCCGGGGGCGGGTTCGAGCATGGGGTTCTCGACCCCGACGCCCACGTCCCTTTCTCCCATGGGGATCCAGGCCGACTCCCCGCTCCAGCGGGTCTGGATGAGCCGGTCCTCGAAGGGGAGAATCCTGAGGAATGCCGCGCACGTGAGTGGCGCGAGCGTGGTTTCCAGCCGGCCGACGAACCGCAGGTCGCCGACGTCGATGCGAAGGTGGGTAGGACTCATGGCTCTTAGGAAAGACGGACAGACTTCCAGGCGCAAGACGCATGCTTGCCAATTCGGCGCCTTTGCGTCTGTCCGTCGAGCATATAGGATCTAGACGCCACTTCAACACGGGAACTCAGATGATTGACAGGACAGCAGACGCCCACTGGGAAGGCACCCTCAAGGAGGGCAAGGGCAGGATCAAGCTCGGCAGCGGTGCCTTCGAAGGGCCGTACGCCTTCGGCACCCGTTTTGAGAGCGCACCCGGCACCAACCCCGAGGAGCTGCTTGGCGCCGCCCACGCGGCGTGCTTCACGATGGCGCTCGGCCACCAGCTGAGCACCGCCGGCCATCCGCCGACCAGCCTCGACACCACCGCAACCGTCCATCTCGACAAGGTGGGTGAGGGGTTCAGTATCACCGGCGTGGACCTGGTGACCCGGGGCAAGGTGCCGGGGGTCGACGATGCGCTTTTCCAGAAGCTCGCGAAGGAGATGTCGGAGAAGTGCATCGTCTCGCGCGCGCTCTCGGTCCCCATCAAGCTGCAAGCGACCTTGATGGCATGATCGAGCTCCGTCCCACGGTGCTCGAAGGTCACGGCGTCCGGCTCGAACCCCTCGAGCCGGCCCACGCCGGGGCGCTTGCGAAGGCCGCGTCGGATGGGAATCTCTGGGAGCTCTGGTACACCTCGGTTCCGGAGCCCGACAGCGCCGCGAAGTACATCGAGGACGCGCTGGCCGGGCAGCAATCGGGACACATGCTGCCGTGGGTCGTCCGCGATCTTTCGAGTGGCGCGGTCATCGGCAGCACCCGCTACCACGACATCATCGCGACGGCCGATCGGGTTGAGATCGGCTACACCTGGTACGGGAAGTCGTGGCAGCGCACCCACGTGAACACCGGGTGCAAACTCCTGCTCCTCACGCATGGCTTCGATGCGGTGGGTTGCAAGGTGATCGGACTCCGAACCGACAATCACAACTTCACCTCCCAGAAGGCGATTGAGGCGCTGGGCGCGAAGAAGGACGGCGTCATCCG
>DATEOL010000346.1:0-4862 GCA_035274025.1 Gemmatimonadales bacterium
CCGTGAGCCGAGAGACGTACGCCGTAAGCCGTAAGCCGTAAGCCGTAGCGTTTGTTCCCCGCTTACGGCTCACCGCTCACGGCTCACGGCTACACGGCGTACACCGAGCAGGTGCTCGCGAGCATCGCGATCCCTACTGCAACTCCCAATCGCTTCAACATCCAGCAAGATCCTTCGCTGCGCTCAGGATGACAATCGCGCTCCCCGCCTCCCGCTCCCCGCTACCGTACTGCGAAGGTCAGGGTCGCCCACTTCGACTCGTAGTTCGCTTCCGGGTCGTTGGTGACCTTGGTCATGTTGATGAACTTGATGTACCAGGTCCCCGCCGTGCCGAGGCGAATCTCCCCGCCGCCGTCGGCGCCGCTGCGGAGATTTTTCATCTCGATCCTTCCCCCCGAAGCGGTGCGGCCACCGTAGAGCACGTATTGATTCGGCGCCGGCTTCCCGTCGACCAGCGTCCTGAACTTGAGGATGCCCCCGACCTTGAGGCTGTAGGGATTGTTCACCGGAACAATCTCGGCCGGATAGCCGAGCGCGGTGGCGTAGTGCTCGCTGCGGGCGTCGCCCACCTGCACCATCGCCTTGACGTGCTTCTGGTAGCGCTCGCGCGAGTCCTGCTGCAGCTCGCCCTCTTTCGTGCGCGCGGCCAGCACGTCGGGGATTCCGTCGTCCTTGAGGTACGCGTTGAACTCCCGGGCCTTGAGGGCGATCATGCTGGGCCGCGTCGAGACGCCGATCACGTAGGTGCCGGCCGCTCCGACCTTGACGCTCATGAACGAGGTGTCACCGGTCGCCTTCCATTGCGAGGTGTCGACATGAAACCGACCGGCGGGACCGAGCACGCTGATGTCGAGCAGTCGCTTCCGCTCGATGGCGTTCTCGCTCTTGCTGAACGTCCCGTTGAGGAGGGCGAGGTCGAGCGTGGAATTCTCGCCCAGGAAGAACTGCGCCGGCTTGAGGAACATGTCGTGGGCCAGCGCCAGCGTGCCGGTAGCGATCAGGAGGCACGACGTGATCACCAGCTTTCGGGTGGTCAACATGCGGAAGGCTTCCCGGGAACGGGTTCCCGGAAGCCTAGTCGCAAGACCGGCAACACGGGAGTTTACAGTCCGTCTGCCCGCCTGCCCGTCTGCCCTTCTGCCCGTCGAGGAAGGAGACCAAATCCTCGGCAAAACGCTCCGGCACTTCCCAGTTCGCGGCGTGGCCGATGCCCTCATAGGTCAGCAGCTTCGCGCCGCGAATCTTCGTGACCAGCGAGTCCTGATCCTGCCTGACGCTGTAGGCGTCCCTGTCCCCCCAGATGATGAGCGTCGGGGCGGTGATGGTTCCAACACCGGACGTGAGGTCGGTCCGCAGGAACTCGCGGAACGCGTTGCGCCAGACGTATCCAGGGACGCGTGCCGTCTCACCCAGGATCGTGGCCAAAAACTCGGGCGCGAGCGGCTTCGTGACCGTGCTGGTCTGGAAGTCCAGGACGAATTGCGAATCGACCTGGTCCGGCAGCGTCGAGATCGCCTGGTTCCAGAAGTCGACCAGGACCGGATGGTCCCGGCGCACGTAGAATGCGCCGGTCAGGACGAGCGCCTGGACCCGGCTCGGATTGTCGATGGTGAATTGCTGCGCCACCATCGATCCCATCGAGTGCCCGACGATGATCGCGCGATCGATCTTCTTCGCGTCGAGAAAAGCCCCGATATCTCCGGCGAAATCGGCCCCGCGGTACTCATCGAACGGCTTGCTCGACTCACCATGTCCGCGCTGCGAAATCGCGAACACGCGATAGCGGTCGGGCAGACGCGGCAGCACCAGGTTCCAGGAATGCCGGGAGTCGGTGTAGCCGTGGAGCAGGACGACCGGAACGCCATCGGGACGTCCCTGCTCGGCGTATTCGAGGGTGACGCCGGTCGGAAGGGCGATCGACCGGACGACGGGGCCCCCGTCCGCGAGGTGCCCCGCCGCGACACCGCCAGCGATGACGAGAGCGAGTGCTGCAAACCCAACTGCGCGCATGCCGAAAACTTCCCAATGAGTCCATTCAGACATGCGCCGTCGGGGTGGAAATCACGACGTAATTGGGTCAGACCCCAATTCCTCAGTCGGACCGGAGCTCCGTCATGGGGTCCAGCCGCAACGCCTTTCTCGCCGGCACCGTCGTCGCAACCAGCGCGAGCACAGCGACTCCAAGCGTGACCACCGCGAGAGTCCCGGGCTCGACGCCGCTCAATCCGTAGAGCACACCCGACAGCACCCGACCCAGCGCGGCCCCGCCCAGAAGTCCTATGAAGAGCCCCACCCCCATGTGGAGCAGCGTCGGCGCGAGGACGTCGCGGAGCGCGCGCGGAGGCTCGGCGCCGAGCGCGATGCAGAGCGCGAGATCGCGACGATGCCGTCCCACCGCGTACGCCACGGCGGCACCGATCCCCACGGCGGCCACGATCGCCGCGAGCACACTGCACACCCCGACGAGCAGCACGCCGAGTCGCTCGGGCAGCAGCACCTCATCGAGCAGGGAGCTGAGCGCGGACGGTCCCGTGATCGGCACTCTCGGGTCCACGCCAGCAAGTCCCGCGCGAACCGAGGGCAGGATCGATTCCGGGTTACCGCTGCTCCGCGTCATCAGCACCATCGACGAGAGCCCGACCAGCGGCATGAACTGCTTGGCGGGGAAATAGGCGTAAGGGCGCGGCTCCTCCCGAATCGAGTGGTACGCCATGTCACGCGAGACCCCGACGATTTCGACGGTGTCGTCGGCGATCGTCATGCGCAGCCCGACGGGATCGCGACCGCGCGAGTACCGGTTCACGAAGGTCTCGTTGACGACGGTCACGTGCCCCGTGCTCGCGTCGTCGGTTTCCTCGAACCCGCGGCCTCGCGTGATGGGAAGGCCGAGCATCCGCCAGTACGAAGGCGTCACGACGTTGATCTCGACCGTCGGCCGCCGCTCTCCCTTGGGGGGCGGAGGATCGCCCACCAGCTGGAACGATTCGGCGTCGGAATCGGCGGTCAGCGGCGAGGCCAGCATCCATGCGGCGTCGGTCACGCCCGGCAGGGCCCGGACCCGCTCGAGCGTCTGCTCATAGTAGACCGTTGCCTGCGCGAAGTTGTAGCGGCTGAGCGAAAGGTTCACGCTTGCCACCGCGAGCGGCTCGGCGTTGAAGCCGAGGTCGGCGCCGAGGCCCCGGCGCAGGCTCCGCCCGAAGAGACCCGCCGCAATGAGCAGCGTGAGACTGATCGCCACCTGGCCGGCGAGCAGGACGGCCTGCAGGCGACGGCGATCGCGCCCGGTCCCCGAGCGAGCGCCGTACAGCGCCGCGGCCGGATCCTGCCTCCCCGCCTGCATTGCCGGTGCGAGCCCGAAGAGGACGCCGGTCACCACGGCAAGCCCGAGCGCCACGAGCACCAGGCGCCAGTCGAGCGTGAGCCCCAGCGCGCCAAGCGAAATTCCCCCCGGGAAGGTCCAGCGTCGTAGCACGCCAAGCATGAGGGGCGCCACCAGGAGACCGATCACCCCGCCCCCGACTGCGAGCACCAGCGACTCGGTGAGGAACTGTCCCGCCAGGCGACCGCGACCGGCGCCGAGCGCGGTGCGCACCGCGATTTCGCGGCGGCGCTCGGCCGCGCGCGCCAGAAGAAGGTTCGCGACGTTCGCCGCGGAGAGCAGCAGCACGAGGCCGACGGTTCCGGCGAGCACACCCATGAAGCCGACGACGGCGCCGCGACCGTCCCGCCCCGCGCTCGCAAGCGTCGCGGGCTGGAGGCGGACTTCGGTCGGCGGAACGTTGTTGGGATACGTCGCGACCTGGTTCTCGACCGATCTCGTGAGCAGAGCCTGCAGGTTGTCGAGACTGGTGCCGGCCTCGAGTCGCGCGACGACCTGGAGCCAGGTCCAGCCCCGCCGGTCGAAGGACTGACCGCGATAGCTGGGGCCGGCGATCGGCAGCCAACCGTTGGCGGTGAGCCAGAGATCGGGTGCGGTGGTGAGCTGCGATCCGCGGAAGCGCGGCTGGGCGACTCCCACCACGGTGACGGGAAATCCGTTCACCTGGAGGGCGCGGCCGATGATCGCGGAGTCCGCACCCAGTCGCGCGCGCCAGTAGCGGTGCGAGAGGACGGCGCTCGGCGTCACCCCGGGCACATCGTCACCGGGACCGAGCAGCCGGCCGAGGAACGCACTGGTACCGAGCACGGAGAAATAGTTTCCCGTGGCGACGATCGTGGGCACCATCTCGGTGCGATCGTCGGCGCCCACGGCAAGGTTCCGCGTCGCGAAGCCCGCGACCTCGGCCTTGCCGGCCGCCTCGGGCTGAAAGTCCTGCCACATCTGGTAGGAAATATTCGCGCTGGTCAGGCTCACCAGCTCGGCGGGCTTCGTGACCGCGGGCAGCGGCCGGAGGAGGATCGCGTCGAGCAGCGCGTAGATCGCGGCGCTGGCGCCGATTCCGAGTCCGAGCACCAGCATGACCGCGAGGGTGACGACCGGCGAGCGACGCAGCTGTCGTCCCGCGAAGCGAAGATCCTGGCCCAGCCTTCCCATGCGTTCCCCCCGGTGCGTGGCCCTCGTCATGTGGGCGTCGATTCGCTCGCACTCTTCACGAAAACCGGTGATGTCACCGAAACGTCGCGCCGCCTCGGCGCGCGCCTGCTCTTCACTCAGGCCTTCCCGCGCCAGTCGATCCCGTCGCATGTCGAGGTGAAAGCGGAACTCCTCCTCCAGGTCGGCGCGGGAGTCCGGCCCGAAGAAGCGGAGGTACCGCCGCCACATCGGCCCCTGGGTCATGCGGTGCGGCCGGCCGGCTCGGCGCCGCGGGCCAGGACGGACGTCACGGTGCCGGCGAAGCGCGCCCACCAGGCAGTTTCGGACT
>DATEOL010000347.1:0-10169 GCA_035274025.1 Gemmatimonadales bacterium
GACGAGGAGGGTTGCCGATCCAGAGCATCGGGCGCAATGAAGCGATTGTACTGCGGAGTGAGAGGCGTGTCCCCTGACAGTACTTGCCGAGGCCGTCTGCCACGCGAACCACTTATGCGGATGGCTTTTTCACGGGCGCACCCGCACCCACGCGGTGTAACAAATGAGACTGACCATTACCGACGGCCTTGTCCCGGCGGCCCGGTAGATATATCGTACTACGATATGATTTCTCCCCGCCCATGACCGCACCCCGTTCCCGGTTGAGTGGCAAGGGGGTATTAGGGGACTTCACCGCATCACCACGCATGATCCTGATCGCCGGCCTGGCGGGCTTCATCGGCCTGCTGGGGGCTGTGCTGTCGGTGGTCCTCCTCCGCCTGATCGCCTTCTTCACCAACCTCTTCTTCTACCAACGGCTGTCGATCGCCGACGCCAGCCCCGCCGACCATCACCTCGGGCCGGCCGTCATCATCGTCCCGGTGGTGGGTGCGCTGATCGTTGGCCTGATGGCCCGCTTCGGATCCGAGCGGATCCGCGGCCACGGCATTCCCGAAGCGATCGAGACCATCCTGATGCGCGGAAGCAGGGCCGAGCCGAAACTGGTCGTGCTGAAGCCGCTCTCCGCGGCGATCTCGATCGGCTCGGGCGGTCCCTTCGGCGCCGAGGGACCGATCATCATGACCGCCGGCTCGCTGGGCTCGATGATCGCGCAGTTCTTTCACCTGACCGACGTGGAGCGAAAGACTCTGCTGGTCGCGGGGGCCGCGGCGGGCATGTCTGCGACGTTCGCGTCTCCGGTGGCTGCCACGCTGCTCGCGGTGGAGCTGCTGCTCTTCGAGTGGAAGCCGCGGAGCCTCGTCCCGGTCGCGATCGCGAGCCTCGCCGCGTTCGCGGCTCGACACGTCCTGCTGGGCCCCGGACCGATCTTCCCCGTCGCCGCGCATCCGCCCTATGTCGGGCTCGCGGGTCTCGCGGGCTCGTTCCTCGTTGGCTTGCTGGCAGGTTTCGCCGCCTGGCTGCTGACCACGATGGTGTACTGGTCGGAGGATACCTTCGCGAGGCTCCCGATCCATTGGATGTGGTGGCCCGCGATCGGTGGTCTCGTGATCGGGATCGGTGGGTGGATTTTCCCGAAGGCGATGGGCGTCGGGTATGAAACGATCGGCGCATTGCTGCAGGGCCGCGAGACGCTGACGCTGGTTGCCGGCATCCTGATCGTGAAATCGGTGATCTGGGCCGTATCGCTGGGTTCGGGAACTTCGGGGGGCGTGCTCGCCCCGCTGCTGATGATCGGCGGAGCGCTCGGCGGCCTGTCAGCCCACGTGCTGCCCGCGGAGGGACCGGGGTTCTGGCCCCTCATCTGCATGGCCGCGATGCTGGGCGGCACGATGCGGGCACCGTTCACCGCGGCGGTCTTCGGGCTCGAGCTGACCCACGATCTCAACGTGCTGGCACCGCTCTTCCTCGCGGCGGTCGCGGCGCATGCCGTCACGGTCCTCGCGCTGCCTCGCTCGATCCTGACCGAGAAGGTCGCCCGGCGGGGATTCCACCTGAGCCGGGAATACACCGTCGATCCGCTCGAGATCCTGCTGGTGAACGACGTGATGGACACCGCCATGACGGAGACGATGCCGGTGCCAACGATCGCGATCAGCGCCCGCGCTCCCTTGCGGGTCGCGGTGTATCGGATGGCTGAGACCGGGACGAATACCCTGGCCGTCTTCCAGCCGGAGAGCGAGGGTGTCGTCGTCGGCATCCTCAAGCTCGATCATCTGCTGCAGGCCCGCGTCGCGAGCCTGGCGGCGGAGAGCAGGCGGGAACGGCATCTGCAGATCTGGATGCCGTGGGGTGACGGTACAGCCGCACGTTGAAAAATCGGGCCGGGCAATGCCCGGCCCCTACGTGATCTTTCAGTCGGCAGAGAGCAGGACGTCCACCGCATCATATGGATCGAGCTGCTTGCCCACGACCTGCGCGAGCACTTGTTCCATTCTCCCTGAATCGATCCGCTGGGCCAACTCTCGCAGCACCCGCTCCCGCAGCAGCGCCTGGATCTCGGCTCGCATCGCATCCGCGGTGCGTCGCTCCGCCTCGCCGCATCCCGTCGCCCAGTCGCGATGTTTCCGGACCGCGGCCATCAGGTCGTCGAGCCCCTCGCCGGTGATGGCGGAAGTCTTGATCACAGGCGGACGCCAGTCGGTCCGCGGATGTCCCAGCTTCTGCATCTGGAGCAGGTCCTTCACCGCCTCGTCCGCGCCGGGCCGGTCGCCCTTGTTGACGACCAGGATGTCGGCGATCTCAATTATGCCCGCCTTGATGGCCTGGATGTCGTCGCCCGCCCCGGGGATCGTGAGCAGGCACACCGTGTCGACCACCGACGCGACGTCGATCTCCTGCTGTCCCACGCCGGCGGTTTCCACCAGGATGACGTCGAATCCGAGGGCATCGAGCACGCTCACGACCCGTCGCGTCGCCCGGGCCAGGCCGCCCTGCACGCCGCGGTTGGCCATGCTGCGGATGAACACGCCGGCATCGAGATAGCGATCGCGCATCCGGATCCGGTCGCCAAGTATGGCGCCACCGGTGTAGGGGCTGGATGGATCGACCGCCACGACCGCGACCCGCGGGACCGTGCGCCGATAGGCGGCCGTCAGCGCCGAGACCAGCGTGCTTTTCCCCGCGCCGGGAGGACCGGTGAACCCGATCTTGATGGCGCGGCCGGTCTCGCGGAACGTCGCGCGCAAGACATCCGCTCCTTCGGGCTCGTCATTCTCGACCAGCGAAAGCAGGCGGGCCGTGGCACCGATCCGCCCCGCCCTCGCGCCCGCCAGCCACTCTTCGACTCGGCTCACGCTCTGGCGACCCGCTGCTTGGGGACCGGTACCACGCAGACACCGCTCGCCTTGGCCACCAGCACGGGGGTCGGCAGGACGTCGGCCGCGGAGTCATCGGGGCTCACCAGCTGGATGACCCGGTACGCGGAGCACTCGAACTGGCGCGAGGAGCGGCCGATGGAGAGCAGTTTCGCCGTCACCTCGAGATAATCCCCCGCCCGGACCGGGGAGAGGAATTCCACGTTCATGGTGCGCTCCAGCCCCTCATCGCCGTCCTGCCGGATGAGCGCCTCGGTCAGCGCATCGCCAAAGAGCTGCAACACTCGCGCGCCGGCCACGACGCCTCCCCCATAGTGCACGTCCGCGATCGACATCCGCACCCGGATGACATTCTCCATTTATCTCGACTCCTTCGGTTGATTGGCGGAGGCGATCAGCCGCTCGCGCACGACCCGCCGCGCGATCTTGCCGATCCCGGTCCTGGGCAGGTCCGCCACGACATGGATGACCTTGGGGCGCTTGTATCTCGCCAGCCGTTCCTGGCAGAAGGTGAGCAGGTCGGTCTCGGCGACCGACGCTTGCGGGGCAAGAATAACGAACGCGTGGACCGCCTCGCCCCACTGCTGGTCCGGCACGCCGACGACGGCCGCGTCGGTGACCTGGGGATGCGCCATCAAGGCGCCTTCGACCTCCGTTGGGATGACCGTGAAGCCGCCGGTCTTGATCACCTCTTTGACCCGGCCCTCCAGCCAGAGAAAGCCCTCGTCGTCGAAGCGTCCGAGATCACCGGTGCGCATGCCCTGGCCGTGCATGACCTGGGCGGTCGCCGCAGCGTCTCCCCAATAGCCCGCGAACAGCGTGGGACTCCGGGCCACGATCTCCCCTGTAGCCCCATTTTCCACCAGCTGATTCTCCGCGTCCACCAGATACAGCTCAGCCCCAACCATCGGGTGACCGACCGTTCCGATCTTCCGGAGCTGCTCTGAGGCGCCGAGCACCGTCAGGCAGAGGTGCTCGATCATGCCGTAGAACTGCACGAAACTCACCGCCGGCATCCGCTCGATCAGCGCCGTAATGAGGGGCGTCGGCATTCGCTCCGACGCGTAGGAGATCAGTCGCAGTGAAGAAGGGATCCGGTCCGGAGCGGCCTCCAGGATCCGCCGCAGCGTGGTGGGCACCGCGTCGAAATGGGTGATCGCGGCATCGCGCACCGTCTCCCAGACGACCCGTGCGTCGAACTGCGACAGCAGCACATGAGTCCCGCGCACCAGGGTCAGGGGGAGCAGGTGCTCGAGGCAGGACGAGAACAGCGGCAGGAAATGGAGCGTGCGTTCCCCGTCCCTCAGTCCGAGCTCCAGGCACATCGTCGTGGCCGCCGCGAGCAGGCCGCCATGGGTGTGCACCGCCCCCTTCGATCGCCCCGTCGATCCCGACGTGAAAAGAATCAGGGCCGGATCGTCGGCCGTCACGCTGACAGGCTCGCCGAGCGGAGCTGCGCCGGCAACAAGCCCCTGATACGAATCGTCGAGACAGAAGACGTGCTCGATGCCGGCCTCGCGGACCGCTGCAGCTGAGCTCGCCACGATCCTGGCCTGCGCGGTTCCCACGATGAGCACCCTGGGCTGGATCTGCCCCAGCGCGGCCTGGGCTTCTTCCCAGTTCCACCAGTAGTCGAGCGGCGACACGATGGCGCCCAGCTGCGGCACGCCGAAAAAGATCTCGACGAACTCGGACCGATTCGTGGTCCACAGCGCGACGCGATCGCCCTTCACGACGCCGAGCTCCGCCAGCGCGCCCGCGAGACGAGAGGCCCGCTCGTGGACTTCGCGCCAGGTCAGGGTCCGCCCGTCGAACACGACCGCATCGCGCTCGGGCTCAGTGAGCGCCGCTCGCGCCAGCAGGCCGTCCAGCCGCAGCGGCAACCCGTGTTCCCCGCCGCTCATCTGGTCTCGCGCCACTTCCGGATGAATTCGACGATGGTGGCTGTCGGAGTTCCCGGCCCGAACACCTCGGCCACCCCGAAGGCCTTGAGCTTGGGAACGTCAGGCGGCGGGAAAATGCCGCCCATCAGCACGAGGACATCCTTCTCGGCGTGTTCCCGGAGCGAGCTGCAGATTTCCTCGGCGAAGTGGAGATGCGCCCCCGAGAGAATGCTTAGACCCAGGACGTCGGCGTCCTCTTCGACCACCGTTCGCGTGATCATCTCCGTCGTCTGGAAGATGCCGGTGTAGATGACTTCCATGCCGGCGTCCCGGAAGGCACGGGCAATGATCTTGGCGCCCCGATCGTGGCCGTCGAGTCCGGGTTTGGCCACGACGACGCGCAATGGCTGATTACTCATGGTCGGATCTCCGTGCCCGTGGGGGCGAGGATAGTGGCCCGCGCCTTCTCGCGCCCACGAAGGAGGGACGCCACGCGGGACAAGTCCCTGCCGAAGTCGCGTTTCCTATTTTTGTGAAAAGCATGCGTGCCTGGATCCCTTTGTCAGGAGAGACGGGCTTTCCCTTCATGTTGTCACAAGACACAAGTGTCATTTTGTTGGGATCCCTTCCCGCGCAGCGCTCTCCACCACGAGCGCCAGTCATCTGCGGTTCATCTGTGTAGTCTGCGTTCCACCGGTCCAAGGACTCCGAACCCACCCGAAGTGCACGCACCCGGCTGCAATCCATCAATACACCAGCGGCGCGCGGTATTCGCCGTACACGCCACGAAGGACATCGCACATTTCCCCGACCGTCGCGTGCGCCTTGATCGCGCGCACTACGCTCGGCATCACGTTCTTT
This sequence comes from Gemmatimonadales bacterium, assembly GCA_035274025.1. Lineage (GTDB taxonomy): Bacteria > Gemmatimonadota > Gemmatimonadetes > Gemmatimonadales > GWC2-71-9 > SZUA-320. Next base: position 5,621 of record DATEOL010000347.1, read on the forward strand.
CCCTGGGTGACGGCCAGCTCGACTTCCTTGAGCGCCGCGGCGTGCTCCGCCGGCGGCCGCGACTTCCGGATGCCTTGCGTGCGCTTGATCTGGCGCTCGGCCAGCCCGGGATCGAGGACGAACGCATCGAACGGCAGCGGTGCTTCCGGCTCGGCGTGGATGTTGACGCCCACGATGTACTCGGATCCCGACTCCACCTGCTGCTGGTAGGCCGCCGAGGCATCGGCGATCTGACGCTGGATGAAGCCGTCTTCGATCGAGCGCACCATGCCCCCGCGGTCGAGCACCTGCCGGATCAGGCTCTCCGCCTCTTCCTCCAGCCGCGTGGTCAGCGACTCGACGTAGTACGACCCGCCCAGCGGATCCACTACATCGGCCACCCGGTTCTCCAGTGCCAGGATCTGCTGGGTGCGCACCGCGATCTTGATGGCCCCCTCGGAGGGGATCTGGAACGCCTCGTCCTTGGAGTTGGTGTGCAGCGACTGGGTACCGCCGAGGATGGCCGCGAGGGCCTGGATGGCGGTGCGCGCGATGTTGTTGTCGGGCTGCTGCGCGGTGAGGCTCACGCCCGAGGTCTGCGAGTGGGCGCGCATCATCCAGGAGCGAGGATCCTTCGCGCCGACCCAGTCGCGCATCATGCGGGCCCACAGGCGCCGGGCCGCGCGCAGCTTGCAGATCTCCTCGAAGAAATCGTTGGAGATATTCCAGAAGAACGAGACCCTCGGCGCCACAAAGTCAGCATTTAATCCCCGCTCGACGGCCCCGGTGACGTAGCAATGTCCGGCCGCCAGGGTGAACGCCAGCTCCTGGACCGCCGTTGACCCCGCATCCCGGATGTGATAGCCGGAGACGCTCACCGGGTTGTACCGCGGCATCGCCGTCGCCGCGTACTCCATGGTGTCCACCACCAGCTTGACTGCCTGCGCCGGCGGGAAGATGTACTCGTTCTGCGCCGTGTACTCCTTCAGGATGTCGTTCTGGATGGTGCCGGTAATCTGTTCCGCGCGCACGCCCTGCGCCTTGGCGACCGTCTCGTACATGCCCATGAGGACAAAGGCGGAAGCGTTGATCGTGTACGAGGTCGACACCTGGTCGAGCGGGATGTCCTGCATCAGCAGGCGGACATCCTCCAGCGTGTCCACGGCCACGCCGATCTTGCCGACTTCCGGCCGGGCGACCGGATGGTCGGAGTCATAGCCCAGGAGCGTAGGCAGGTCGAAGTCGGTCGACAGCCCGGTCTCGCCGTGCGCGAGGAGGTACTTGTAACGCCCGTTGGTGTCCTCCGCGGTGCCGAAGCCCGCCACCTGGCGGATGGTCCAGGGTCGCGCCCGATACATGGTCGGATGCACCCCGCGGGTGTACGGGTATTCGCCCGGGTACCCGATCGCCGCGTCGGCTTTGACGTCGTCGGCGGTGTACAGCGGCGCGATCGGCAGTCCCGACAGGGTCGTGAAGGACTCCTGCCGGGTCGGGATGCGCCCGACGCTCGCGGCCAGCGTGGTGTTGGTCCAGGTCTCCACGTCGGGCGACACCGGCGGAGCTGATTTCGAATCAGTGCTCATTGCATGTCCTCTATGTGGGCCGGTTGGAAGCCCGACCCTCCTCGATCACGGGCAACAGCACGGCGGACGGCTGGTCCTTCGACCGCAGGATCGTGATGTCCGCCTTGCGATAATCCGCGCGGGTGGCGTTGAAGATGTTGGGCACGAACGTCTGCGGATTCCGGTCGTAGAGGGGAAAGAGCGACGACTGGATCTGCACCATGATGCGATGCCCGGGCTGGAAGACGTGATTCACGTTGGGCAGCTCGAAGCGAATGCGCGCGGGCTGGTTGGCCGGGATCGCCGTCGGGTGCGAGAAGCTGTCCCGATAGCGGCCGCGGAAAATGTCGAGCGCGATGGGCATCTGGTAGCCGCTGACCAGCGGATCGACGGCATCCAGTGCGGGATACACGTCGATGAGCTTGACTACGAAGTCGCCATCAGTTCCCGTCGTGCTGGCCCGGATGTCGGCGACCGGCACTCCTTGCACCCGCACCGGCTGGGTCAGCACCGGCGTCTCGTAGGTGAGCACGTCGGGTCGCCCGTCGACGAAGCGCTGATCGTGCACCAGCCAGGTCGCCCAGGTCTGGTAGAAGTTGAGTGCGCCTCCACTCAGTCCCCGGAAGGGATCGATCACCGGACGGGGCAGGAACGGCACCGGGTTCGCCGGATCGCTGGTGTAGGTGTCGCCGGCAGCGTCGCCCGTCGGCGCATCGAACGTGAGGCCGGATCCCGCGCCCATGTAAAGCGGCGTCAGTGCGGTGAGACAACCCTTGTCGCACGCGGTCGGCCAGGTCGCGAAATGTTCCCAGCGCTTCTCGCCGCTGTTGTACACGGTCACGCGGGAGAGTTTGGCGGGCGGTCCGTCCCGCAGGTACTGGTTGAGGAAGGGGAGCAGGATATCGCGCTGGTACTCGACCGACGTGTTCGTCTGCCATTGCATCGGCCCGAGCGAGGTGCCGCCGGCGGCGACCTGGACGTGATTCCACGGGCCCAGCACCAGCCAGTTGTTGGACTCATGACCGGCCGCCTTCAGCCCGCGCCAGGCGTGATTCGCGCCATACATGTCTTCCTGGTCCCAGAGCCCCTGGGTCCACAGCGTCGGCACATTCGATGGACGCGCGGCGAGGATCGGGCCAACCGCGAGGCCCTGCCAGTTTTCATCGTAGGCGGGATGCTCCAGCGTGCGCGCGACCCAGGGCAGCTGATCGAGACCATGCGCGCGGATGTAGTCTCCGGTCGAGCCGGCGCGCCTGAACTCCTCGTACTGGTCGTAGGTATCGCTCGGCGTGATCTCACCCGCGCCCCGCTGCGCGGTCTGCTCATGCATGTAGCCCAGCATCAGGTTGCGGAACGCGCCGTAGTGGAACCAGTCGTCGCCCATCCAGCCGTCGAGCACAGGCCCCTGGGGGACTGCCGCGCGCAGCGCCGGATGGGGATCGAGCAGGCCCATGACCACCGTGAAGCCGTCGTATGACGAGCCGATCATGCCCACGCGACCGTTCGACTCGGGGACGTGCTTCACCAGCCAGTCGATGGTGTCCCAGGTATCGGTGGAGTGGTCGGTCGTCGTCGGATTCAGCGGACCGCGCACCGGCCGCGTCACGACGTAGTCACCTTCTGAGCCGTACTTCCCGCGGGTGTCCTGGAAGACCAGGATGTAGCCGGCGCGAAAGAGCGGACCGGCCTCGACGCGGGGCGCGAAGATGTCGACGTTGTAGGGGGTCCGCTCCAGCATCATCGGAGCGCCCCTGGCTCCCTTCGGCAGGTAGAGCACAGTGCGCAGCTTGATGCCGTCCCGCATCGGGATCATGGCCTCGCGCCGAATGAAATTCTGCGGCAGCTCCCGGACGGTGAACTGTTTGGGGACGTCGGATTGTTGTGCCGCCGCGGTCCCGACCAATCCTGTGAGAGCGATCAGAACCCGGGACAGGGAGTGGAACGCGGTCATGCCGATGCCCCCTTCTTGCGATGGTAGCGCGCGAGGCCGTACCAGCTGGCCCTGTAATCGGAGAACGCAGCGGTCTTGGCGATGGCCTCGGCGGAGGCCTTGCCGTCGAGCGAGGCGATCACGTGTTGATCGAACGCGGCCGCGCGCTCCGGGTCGGTTCCGGGAGCGTCCAGCAGCCGCTTCGCGGTCATCGTCCAGTCGTGCAGGCCTTCACGGAGGAGCCCGAGCTGTTGCGCGACGTCGTCCCAGAACCCGAAGTGGGTCGAGAACAGGCGACGCGGCCGCCAGGCCTCGATCAGGTCGACGCTCGCGAGCCACCGCTCGAGGTCGAAGTCGGGCGGAGGAGTGACCGGAAGGGTCCAGGGAAGCAGCGGTGCGCGGATCCCACCGACATCGCCGACATAGGCGGTGTCATCGGCACGCTCCAGGTATGCCACGTGGTGCCACGCGTGCCCGGGTGTGTAGAGCACTTCGAAGTGTCGATCGCCGAACGACACGGTCTCACCGCCGCGCAATGCGCGAATCCGGTCCGCGGGGCTCGGCAACAGCGTGCCCCACAAGTACTCCATCTTGTCGCCAAACACCTGGGTCGCGCTGGCAAGCAGCCTGGTCGGGTCGACCAGGTGCGGCGCGCCCCGCTCGTGGACGTAGACGGTGAGCCCCGGATTTTCGGCGACGAGGTGGCCTATGGCGCCGGCGTGATCGAAGTGGATGTGGCTCAGCAGGACCGCGCGCAGGTCGGACACCCGGAGCCCGTGCGCCGCGAGGCCGGCGCGCAGGTTCTCGATGGTCGAGCCCGGTCCGCAATCGATGAGGACCGGACCCTCCGCCGTCATGAGGATGTGGGCCGCGACATACTTCTCGCGGCCGACATGCATCAGGTCGATGGTGGAGTCGTTCATCGCAACGCTCACCTAGTGGACGGTAATGGTGAAGGTTGTCGCACCGGCCGGGGTGGGCTGCGGCGCGCACAAAGCTTGACCAAAATATTTTTGCCGCGTGGTAAGTCGGCCTCGCCAGGGCCACCAAAATATTTTGGCTTGGCTTTGTGCGCGGC
>DATEOL010000348.1:0-3469 GCA_035274025.1 Gemmatimonadales bacterium
TCGCCCAGGAAATGCTTGGTCTCAGGCTGGTCTCGATTCACAACGTGCGGTTCCTGATTCGCATCGGCGAGCAGGCCCGCGCCGCGATCCTGGCGGGTGACTTCCGGCACTGGAGTCACGACTGGCTCCGCCGCTACCACTCACGGAACGGTTCATGACCGGCACCTCGTTGCTTTTTTCCCTCATGGCTCCGCAGGGCGGCGGCTCGTCGGGGCTCTCGATCCTGCTCTTCCAGATCGTCGCGATCGGCCTCGTCTTCTACTTCCTCGTCATCCGTCCGCAGGGGCAGGCGCGAAAGAAGCACGCCGACCTGCTGGCGGGACTCAAGAAGGGCGACGAGATCATGACCTCCGGCGGCATCATCGGGAAGGTCAAGGACATCAAGGACGACCGGATCACCGTGGAGAGCGGGACGTCCACCGTCATCATCGACCGGGCGCGCATCGTGCGCATCGGCGACTCGGTCGCCCCGGGGCAGTAGATGGCGCTGCGCGACCTGCACCTGCTCGGCTCGCCAGTCCTGCGAACCCGGAGCAAGAATATCGAGGCGATCGACGACGAGGTGCGCGGGTTCATCGCCGACCTGTTCGAGACGATGGACGCGGCCAAGGGGATCGGCCTCGCGGCCAACCAGGTCGGCATCGCCCGGCGCGTCGCGGTCGTCGACGTCGAGGGACAGCGGTTCGCGATGATCAATCCGGTCATCCGCTCCGCCGAAGGCCGCTCCCGCGCCGAGGAAGGATGCCTGAGCATCCCCGAACTGTACGGTGATGTCACCCGCCCGGACCGGATCGTGCTCGAGGCGACGGACGAGCAGGGGAAGCCGTTCACCCTCGAGGCGTCGGGCCTGGTCGCGCGCTGCATCCAGCACGAAATCGACCATCTCGACGGGATCCTGTTCGTCGATCACCTGAGTCCGCTCAAGCGTCAGCTTCTCCTGGCCCGGTACAAGAAGGATCATCGCGGCGAGGATGTGATCAAGCCTCTCAAGCCGGCCACCAACGGGCGCTGACCTGATGCGCGTGGTGTATTTCGGGACCCCGGCATTCGCGGTCCCGTCGCTGCGCGCTCTGGTGGCCGAGGGCATCGAGGTGCTGGGTGTCGTGACCCAGCCGGACCGCCCCCAGGGCCGCTCGCGCTCGGTGCTCATCGCTCCGCCCGTCAAGGACGCCGCGACAGAGCTGGGTCTTTCCGTGCAGCAGCCGGAGCGCCCGCGCGGCGATGTCTTCCTCGCCTGGCTCAAGCGCCTCGCCCCCGACCTCGGCGTCGTCGTTGCGTACGGCCACATCCTCCGGCCTGAAATTCTGGCGGTCCCGTCGTTCGGGATGATCAACGTGCACGCGTCGCTGCTGCCCCGGCACCGCGGGGCGGGCCCGATCGCGGCCGCCATCCTCGCGGGTGACGACACCACCGGCGTCAGCATCATGCAAATGGATGCCGGCATGGACACCGGCGCGGTGCTGCACCAGGCCGCGACGCCGATCGCGCCCTTCGACACCACGGGAACACTCACCGAGCGCCTCGCCGGACTCGGAGCGAGGGCGCTGGTCGACGTGGTGGGTGACATGGAACGGGAGGAGGCCGTCGCGGTGCCGCAGGACGACGCGCGCGCCACGCTGGCACCCAAGCTCGACCGTGATTCCGCGCGGCTCCGCTGGAGCTCCGGATCGGAACAGGTGTCCCGCCGGATTCGCGCCTATGATCCCGCACCGGGCGCGTGGACGGTGTTCGAGGGCATCGAAGTGAAATGTTTCGGACCCACCATCGTGTCCGAGCCGGCCGATCCGGGACTGGTCGTCGGTTCGGAGCCGATGCTCATTGTGGGAACCGGGGACGCCTCGGTCGCCCTGGCGGAGGTGCAGCCGGCGGGCAAGCGCCGGATGCCCGCGACGGAATGGACCCGCGGCCGCGGAGCCCGGCCGGGCCAGCGCTTTTCGTGAGGCCCCTTCCCCGGCTGCTCGCGTTCACCGACGCGTCGATTCGCAGGGGCGAACATACCAGCACGGCGGCAGCGGCCATCGCCGCGATAGGTCCCGCCGTGGGGTTCGTCGCGCGCGATCATGACGCGACCGCCGCCGAGCTCACCGATTTTGCCGCGTTGCTCCTGGCGGAAGCCCATGCCCACGAAGCGGCCATCATCGTCGCGGGACGGCCCGACCTCGCGGCCGGCCTGAGCGCCCATGGAGTCCAGCTCCGCGCGGGCGACCTCTCACACTCCGATGCGCGACGGGTGCTTCGCAAGGGATGGATCGGCCGTTCGGTGCACAGCGCGGTGGAAGGATCCGAAGCCGTCGAAGCGGGCGCGGATTACCTGGTGGCGGGCAGCATCTGGGAAACACCCACTCATCCGGGTCGGCAACCTGCCGGACTGGGACTGATCGAGGCGCTGGTGTCGCTGGGAAAGCCGGTCTTCGCGATCGGCGGTGTGACGGCGGAGCGGGCGCGACAAGTGCATGCGGCGGGCGGCTATGGAGTCGCAGCGATTCGCAGCGTATGGGAGGCGCGACGGCCAGACCACGCTGCCGCCGGGCTGGTGGAACCGTGGGCGTAAGGTCGGGACGGTTGGCCGAAAGCGCTCCACCGGCGGGCTAACCAGCGTTCAGCCGATGCGCCAACCAGCGTTCAGCCGACGCAGCAACTAGTTCCCCGCCTCCGCCGCCCTGCGCGATACGCCGGCGGTCCTGAACCATGGCCCCCGCCAGAGCGGCAAGACCACCCTCGCCCGCTCCGTCGGTGAGCCGCGCGGCTACCAGTACATCTCCTTCGACGACGAGGCCAAGGAGGGCCTGTGGGCAGTTCCGATCCGGACCCTCTGGGAGGACCGGTAGGGCCTTAGATTTACCTCATGCCGGACCTTCGCATCATCGTCAATGGCAGCGATCGGCAAGTTCCCGCTCCAGCGACTCTCGCCGATCTGCTGAGGCATCTCGCACTTGATCCCCGCCAGGTCGTCGTCGAGCTGAATCGCGAGATCGTTCGGCGCGCGAGGCTTGCCGAGGTGAGTCTCACGGACGGTGATTCCGTGGAGCTGGTGCATTTCGTGGGAGGTGGGTGACGTGGACACGCCGTTCTCGATTGCCGCACGCGAATTCTCCTCGCGGTTGATGGTCGGCACCGGCAAGTACCGGAGCAATGAAGAAATGGTGGCGGCGATCGGCGCCTCCGGCGCGGAGATCGTCACCGTCGCGGTGCGCCGGGTGGACCTCGATCGCCGCAAGGAGGAGAGCATCCTCCATCACCTCCCGACTGAGCGCTATTTCCTGCTGGCCAACACCGCCGGCTGCTATTCCGCCGATGAGGCGCTACGGTACGCACGCCTCGCCAGAGAAGCGGGATTCAACGAGTTCATCAAGCTCGAAGTGATCGGCGACAAGGAGACGCTGCTTCCAGACGTCGCAGGCCTGCTCGAGGCGACGACGATCCTCGCGCGCGAGGGATTCTCGGTGCTCGCCTACACCAACGACGACCT
>DATEOL010000349.1:0-8751 GCA_035274025.1 Gemmatimonadales bacterium
CGCGAGATACGCCTGCCCCGCCTGCCGCTGGGCAAACGCCGAGTTGGGAGCGAACTCGAGGTTGAGCGCGTGGAACCGGAGCGCATCGGTCATGCTCTTCTGCCGGAGCGCGTTGGCGACATCGGCGAGCGGGACGTCGCCGAAGTCGTACGAAGCGCGTCCGTAGTAGCGCTCGCGCAGCTCCCGATACGTCTTCTCCGCCGCATCCGCGCCCCCCGAGTCATACGCGATCATCAGCACCTGCTGCAGCGGGCGGGGCTCGCTCACGCCGCGATGGCAGGTGGCGCAGGTGACGGTGATCCCGGGCTCGTGCCGGTGCTCCAGCTTCCCGAGCTGGGCGCCGTTGATCGCGGCCACCATGCCCAGCATCACGCGCGCGGCTTCCTTGGTGTGCTTGTCGTCCGACTTGAAGTCGTAGGTCGAGAGCGGCTTTCCCTCTTCGCCGACATGGCAGAAGGTGCAGCGCACGCCGAGCGCGCGCGTGAAACCCGCCATCGTGTCGATCAGCGCGCGAACCGGAATGTCCTTCGGGAAGACCTTCAGGTTCTCGAGTTTCTCCGGGGGGAACTGGGCCTGGGCGGTGCCGGCCAGGCTGAGGGACAGCGTGATGGCGGGGGCAATGCGCATTGAGTCTTCCGCTTGATGATTCCGGAACCTAGCCTCAACCGGCCGCGTGTGGGGAGATGCTCGGATGTCAGGGAATGGTGCGCTCGGGAAGCGTCTCCAAGGTCTCCGTGAGACCTGCGAGACCTTTGATACCTGCGAGACCTCGTTAGGATTCCGCCCTTCCCAGACCAATGGAGCACCGCATGTCCAGCGAGACCCCTTCCCTCGATACCCTCGCGGTCTGGGGCGGCGAGCTTGGCCGTGACTTCTGGGAGCGTGCGACCCAGCTCCCGCTCGTCGCCAGCGCCTCGTTCGGCTATCACGACCTCGAAGAGTGGATCGATGTGTCGCTGGGCCGGAAGCCGGGACATATCTACAGCCGCAACACCAACCCCACCGTCGCCGTCTTCGAGGAGAAAGTGCGCGCCCTCGAGGGCGCGGAAGCCGCGACCAGCTTCGCGACCGGCATGGCCGCGGTGAGTAACACGCTCTTCGCCCTGCTCGAGTCGGGCGCGCGGGTGGTGTCGGTGCGCGACTCCTACGGCGGGACCACGAAAGTCTTCACCGATTTCCTGCCGCGGCTCGGGGTGCAGGCGACGCTCTGCCCGACCGGCGACCACGACGCGCTCGAGCGCGAGATCGCGCGGGGCTGCGCGATGGTGTACGTCGAGTCGCCCACGAATCCAACCATCAAGGTCCACGACATCGCGCGACTCGCACGCGCGGCGCATGCCGTGGGCGCGCTGCTCGTAGTGGACAACACCACCGCCACGCCGATCAACACCCGGCCGATCACCCTCGGCGCCGACCTGGTGCTGCACAGCGCAACGAAATTCCTGGGCGGCCACGAAGACGCGATGGGCGGCGTCGTTTGCGGACCCGCGGCGCTGATCCAGAAGGTCTATCACTACCGCGAGATCACCGGGGCTTCGCTCTCCCCCTTTCCCGCCTATCTGCTGCTGCGCGGACTCAAGACATTGGCCCTCCGGGTACGACAGCAGAACACCAGCGCCCTCGCCGTCGCGCGATTCCTCGAAGCTCATTCCGCCGTGGAATCGGTCGGATATCCCGGCCTCGAGAGTCATCCGGCGCACGAGATCGCGAAGCGGCAGATGCAGGGCTTCGGTGGGATGCTCTGCTTCACGCTCAAGGGAGGCTGGCCCACGGTCCAGCGCGCGCTCCCGAAGCTCCGCTACGCGCACTGTGCCGCGAGCCTCGGCGGGGTCCAGACATTCGTCGGCCCGCCGGCGACCACGTCGCATGTCGAATGCTCCGCCGCAGAGCGAGCTGCCCTGGGGATTCCCGAAGGCCTGATTCGCTATTCGACTGGGATTGAGGACCCATCCGACCTCATTTCGGACCTTGCGAGCGCCCTCTCATGACGGGCGGGTCTCACCTTTCCGGTTCCCGTTTCCAGGGAACAATGGGCTGATCCCGGCGTAGGACGGATAGTCAGCCCCCAGCCCCCTCTTACATGACCAAGAACCTGACGGGCCGGAAAGATCGCGCCCTCCCCAAGACGCCCACAGGCATCCAGGGTCTCGATGAGATCACGGGCGGGGGCCTGCCCAGGGGGCGGGTAACCCTCATCTGCGGCTCTGCGGGCTGCGGCAAGACGATGTTCGGGACCGAGTTCCTCGCCCGGGGTGCCCTCGAGCAAGGGGAAGCCGGCGTCTTCATGGCGTTCGAGGAGACGCCCGAGGACCTGACCGAAAACGCGCGCTCGCTGGGCTTCGACCTCGATGAGCTGGTGGCCCGGAAGCTCCTGATCATGGACTTCGTGCGGGTGGAGCCGAGCGAGATCGACGAGACCGGCGACTACGACCTCGAAGGCCTGTTCATCCGGCTGGGACACGCCATCGACACGATCGGCGCGAAGCGCGTCATGCTCGACACACTAGACGCGCTGTTCAGCGGCCTCAAGAACGAAGCCATTGTGCGCGCCGAGCTGCGACGGCTCTTCCGCTGGCTCAAGGACCGCGGGGTCACCGCCATCGTCACGGGTGAGCGAGGCGAGGGGGCCCTCACCCGGCACGGGCTCGAGGAATACGTGTCCGACTGCGTGATCCTGCTCGACAACCGCGTGATCGACCAGCTGTGCACCCGCCGGCTCCGCATCGTCAAGTACCGGGGCTCCAGTCACGGCACCAACGAGTATCCCTTCCTGATCGACGAGAAGGGCATCAGTGTGGTCCCGGTCACGTCCCTGGGCTTGCAACACGTCGTGAGCAAGGAGCGGGTATCGTCCGGGATCGAGCGCCTCGACTCCATGCTCGGCGGCCAGGGATACTATCGCGGGAGCACCATCCTGGTGAGCGGCACCGCCGGCAGCGGGAAGAGCAGCATGGCGGCGCATTTCGCGCGCGCGGCCACGGAGCGGGGGGAACGCTGCCTCTATGTGGCGTTCGAGGAATCACCCAGCCAGATCATCCGCAACATGTGCTCGATCGGCATCGACCTCGAGCCGCCGGTACGCCGCGGATTACTCCGCTTTCACGCGACGCGCTCCGCGGCCTACGGACTGGAGATGCACCTCGCCGTGTTCCATCGCCTGGTCCGCGAGTTCGATCCCCAGGTCGTGATCATCGATCCGATCAGCAACATCGGGGCTCGCGGGAGCCTGCACGACACCACGGATACGCTGGTCCGCCTGGCTGACATGCTCAAGGGCAAGGGCATCACCGCGTTCTTCACCAGCCTGACCCGCCCCGGCAACGCGCTGGAGCGGACCGACACCGAGATCTCGTCGCTGGTCGACACCTGGCTCCTCGTTCGCGACATCGAGCTGAGCGGCGAGCGCAACCGCGCCATGTACGTGCTCAAGTCGCGTGGCATGCCCCATTCGAACCAGATCCGCGAGTTCCTGCTCACGCCGCGAGGGATCGAGCTGGCCGAGGTCTACCTCGGTCCCGAGGGGGTCCTCACTGGCTCGGCCCGGCGGGCGCAGGAGGCCCGGGAACGGGCGGGCCTGCTCCTCCGCGACCAGGAGATCCAGGGACGCCAGCGGGAGCTGGAACAGAAGCGCGAAGCCCTGGAAGCACGCATCGCAGCACTCAGGAAGGAATTCGAAGTCGAGGAGTCCGAGGCGATGCGCGGCATCAAGCAGGAGCTCACCCGCGAGCATATGCTCCGGGAAGACCGAAGCCGTATGGCCGAGAGTCGCAAGTCCGACAATGGGACCGGCGAGCCTGCCCCAGAAACGCGAACCGGCAAGACGCAGAGGACCCGCCGATGAAAGACACTGCCGTTTCCGCGAAGAGTGAAATCTGGGAGTTGCGGCTCTATGTCGCCGGCCAGACGCCGAAATCCGTCGCGGCGTTCGCCAACCTCAAGGCCATCTGCGAGGAGCACCTTGCCGGGCGCTACCGGATCGAAGTCATCGACCTCCTGGAGCATCCGCAGCTGGCGGCCGGGGACCAGATCGTCGCGATCCCGACCCTGGTGCGCAAGCTGCCCGAGCCGCTGCGGCGAATCGTGGGCGACCTTCGGAACACCGAGCGCACCCTCGTGGGCCTCCATCTTCGACCCGCGGGCTCGACGGAGTAGATGATGCGGCGCAAGCCAGACCGCTACCGCCTGCAGAGCGTCCGCCCGGGCCCCGACCTGGTGCCCGCGCCATGACGGCGAGCGTCCAGTCCCTCCAGCAGGAGAACGCGGAGCTTTCGCGCAAGCTGGATGAGGCCGAGGCCACGATCCAGGCGATCCAGCAGGGCGCGGTCGACGCGTTCGTCGTGGAGGAAATGGCCGGTCACCGGGTCTACGCACTCGAAAGCGCCGAGCGCCCTTACCGACTCTTCGTGGAGGAAATGCTCCAGGGCGTGGTCACGCTCAAGGACAATGGTGTCGTGGCGTGGTGCAATCGCCGGCTCGCTGAGCTGCTCGGCGTGCCACACGGCTCCCTGGCGGGGTCGCCGCTTGTCGACTTCATCGTGCACGGAGATCGCGCCAGCTTCGAGCGACTCCTGCGCGAGGGCCAGGACCGGTCCCGCGGCGGAGAGTTCCGGGTGCAGCGGGCGGATGGCAAGGTCATCCCCGTCTATATCACCCTCAACCCGCTGCCGGGGGACGGGGGCAACTGGGTCGGCGCCTTCGTGACCGACCTCACGACCCAGAAGGACCGGGAGGCCCTGCTCACCGCACAGGCCGCCCTGCGCGAGGCCGACCAGCGCAAGAACGAGTTCCTCGCCATGCTCGCGCACGAGCTCAGGAACCCGCTCGCGCCGATACGGAATGCGGTCGACATCCTTCGCCTCACCGGCGATGAAGCCGGCGCGGTGGAGCGCACCTCGGCGATGCTCGAGCGCCAGGTCGGGCAGATGGTGCGGCTGGTGGACGATCTGCTGGACGTGAGCCGGGTGAGCCGGGGACGGATCGAGCTGCGAAGGGAGCGGGTGGACCTCACCACCGTGATCAACCACGCCGTCGAGGCGACCCGGCCGCTCTTCTCCGCCAAGGGTGTCGAGCTCTCGGTGAGCTCGCCGGATGCTCCAATGCACCTCAATGCCGACCCGGCTCGCCTGGCCCAGGTGGTGGGAAATCTTCTCAGCAATGCCTGCAAGTTCACGCCGTCGGGTGGTGCTGTTCACCTTTCGGCGAAGCGGGAGCGAGGCCAGGTCGTCATCAGCGTGCAGGACAACGGGGTCGGCATCCCGCGCGCCGACCTGGAGCGGATCTTCGAGCTGTTCGCCCAGGTCGACACCTCACTTGAGCGCGCGCACAGCGGGCTCGGCATCGGTCTCACGCTGTCGAAGAGCCTGGTGGAGATGCACGACGGTCGGATCGTCGCGAAGAGCGAGGGACCGGGCGCCGGCAGCGAGTTCATCGTGCACCTGCCCGTGCTGGTCGGCGAACCGCAGTCTCCCGGCGCGCCAGCGACCGGCGACGAACCGACGGCGACCTACAAGATCCTCGTGGTCGACGACGGGCGGGACGCCGCGGACTCCATGGCCCTGTTGCTCCGGCTCCATGGGCATGAAACCCGCACGGCGCACGATGGTGCTCAGGGAGTCGAAATCGCCGAGGCGTTCAGGCCCGACGTGGTCCTGCTCGACATCGGCATGCCCAGGCTCAACGGCTACGAGGCTTGCCGGCGGATCCGGGCCGCGCCATGGGGCAAGAACACGGTGCTGATTGCCCAGACGGGCTGGGGACAGGAGGAAGACCGGCGGCTCACCGAGGAGGCGGGCTTCGACGCCCACATCGTGAAGCCCGTCGATTACACCAGTCTGCTCCGGCTGATTTCCAGCCTTGCCCCAACGGGGAGCTAAGGTCATCCCGGGCGCCGCGAGAGCTCGTCGTCGTCGGGATCGACAACGCGGCGAGCATTCCGGGTGTCGCCAATCCAGGCAACGCACGCACCGGCGAGTACATCCCCTGGCCCGACTCGCCCACCACCAGCGTCCGCCTCAATGTCGTGGAGGCGCGACCCATTCATCGGCCGACTGGCGAACCTGCCTCCCTACGGCGCCTCCCTTCCTGCTCCTGCGTTGAAGCAGGGAAAGAAGCGTGATAACCTCCGGGCGATGCATGTGGCACGTCCAGAGCGAAGGCGCGGCACGCTGGCTCCCTGTCCGGTAGCGTCGTAACATTGAAGCGGATGAGCTCAGTCAACTCCCCGGACCCCATCGAAGTCCTGCGCATTGGACTGGCAGATCGCTACCGGATCGAGGCTGAGCTGGGGGCCGGCGGGATGGCCGTCGTGTATCTCGCTCGCGACCTGGCGCGTGACCGCAATGTCGCCCTCAAGGTTCTGAGGCCCGAGCTCGGCGTTGCCTCCGGCGCGGACCGGTTCGATCGCGAAATCCGGCTCGCCTCGCGGCTGGTGCATCCCAACATCCTTCCACTCCTCGACTCCGGAACGACGGACGGGCGGCTCTGGTACACCATGCCCTACGTCGAGGGGGAGACCCTCCGCGCCCGGCTGGTTCGCGAACGACAGCTCCCGCTCGACGAAGTCGTACGGCTCACCGGCGAGATCGCCGGCGGCCTCGAACATGCGCACGGCCGCGGCATCCTTCACCGCGACATCAAGCCGGAGAACATCCTCCTGGCTTCGGGCCACGCGCTGGTCGCCGACTTCGGCGTGGCGCGGGCGCTCGCCGACACCAACGAGCGCATCACCGCGACGGGGTTCGCCGTGGGGACGCCCGGCTACATGAGTCCCGAGCAGTCGAGCGGAGACGGCGCGGTCGACGCGCGAAGTGATCAGTACGCCCTCGCCTCGGTGAGCTATGAGATGCTCGCGGGCGAGCCGCCCTTCACCGGACCCACGGCCCAGGCCATCATCGCGCGGCGACTGTCCCAGCCCGCCCCCTCCATTCGCACCATTCGCCCCGCCATTCCCGAAGCAGTCGATGCCGCGCTTCGCCGCGCGCTGTCGCCGGTGCCAGCCGATCGCTTCGACTCGACATCGGTATTCGCCCGAACCCTGGCGGGAGCATCGAGCGGCGGGCTGGCCGCTACGCCCCGCGGCCGGGCACGATGGGGACTCTTCGCGGCGGTCGCGGCCGCCATCGCGGTCATTGCATTCCTCCAGCTCCGACCCGATTTACCACCAGGGGCGGGAGAGCCCGCTGACCGGACCGTGCGACTCGCGGTGCTCCCGTTCCGACTCCTCAGCAGCGACACGGGCGATCGTTACCTCGCGGAGGGGATCACCGAGGAAGTGACGTCCTCGCTCGCGAACCTCGGCGGGCTCCGCGTCATCGACCGGAGCTCGGTGGCGCCGGTCGCCTCGGCAGCCAAGACTCCGCAGGAGATCGGCCAGTCCCTCGGCGTCGATGCACTGGTAGACGGGGACGTACAGAAATCCGGCAACGCGATTCGGGTCGGCGCCAAGCTGATCGATCCATCGACCGGAGAGACGCGCTGGTCGAAGCGCTGGGATCACACCTCGGGAGACGTCTTCAAGGTGCAATCGGAGGTCGCCGCCCAGGTGGCCGGCGTGCTGCGCATCCAGCTGGCCGAGCGCGAATCACGCAAGCTGGCCCGGCCGCCCACCACCAATCCGGAAGCGTACGACGCGTACCTGCGGGTCAGGGCACTGGACCGCGTGCAGGGTCGGCTCAGCAACCGTCCCCGCCTGGACTCCATGATCGTGAATCTTCGGCAGGCTGTGGCGCTGGACTCCACATTTGCGACCGCGTGGGCGGAGCTGGCCGCGAGACTGAGCGAGACGGTATTCCTCTACGATGCGGACCAGGCCAACCTCGACGAGGCCGACCGGGCGATCCGGACCTCGCTGGCACTCGACTCGACCGTGGCCATGGCGTGGAAGGCGCGACATGACCTCAGCTGGAACGCCGCCAGGGGATGGCACTTCGCCGCGGCGCTCAGCGAGGTGCGTCATGCCATCGAGCTCCAGCCCAGCCTGGTCGCGGCGCACTCCGCACTCGGCTCGCTCTATTTCCACTACGGCTTCCTCGACGAGGCGCGCCGGGAGCTGCAGACCAGCCTGTCACTCGATCCGAACGACGGGTGCGACGACGTCACGCGCTGTGTCGGCTTCAGCAGGCCTCGAGTGGCCAGGGTGCTCTGGTACGGCCAGAAGTTCGACTCCTCCGTTGCGGTGTACCAGAACATTCCTTACGTCGGAGGGTTTGTCTGGGAGTACGCGGTCGCCCTGAACGGCGCCGGCCGTTCTGCCGACGCGCTCGCGCTGCTCGATTCGGCGCCGAGAACCGGAGACCATGCGTGGAATGACCGGGAAGCCTCCCGCGCCCTCATTTACGCCACCATGGGGCGGGAGCGGGACGCCCTCGATGCGCTCGCGAGGACGAGCGCAACCCGCACCAGCCGGTCACACTTTCATCACGCCCAGTTCACCATCGCGTGCACCTACGCGCGCCTGGGGCGGAAGCGGGACGCTGTCGCGTGGCTCCGGCAGGCGGCCGACAATGGTCTGCCCAACTATCCGCTCTTCCGGAACGATCCCAACCTCGCGTCGCTGCAGGGAGATCCGGACTATGAATCCTTCATGACCAGACTCCAGGGTCAGTACGAAGAATTTCAGCGGCTCGTAGGCAAATAGGAGAGGTCCATGTACGGCTTGATCGGAAAAATGAGCGCCACCGCCGGACAGCGCGACGCGCTCGCCACAATCCTCCTCGGCGGAACCGGCGAGATGCCGGGCTGCCTGAGCTACAT
>DATEOL010000350.1:0-16803 GCA_035274025.1 Gemmatimonadales bacterium
TACGGGCTTGGTGGACTGCGGGTGGGGTGGCTGCTGGCGAGCCCAAAGGTGGCGCTGGCGGCCCGCCGGGTGCGTGACGTCGTGGACGTGTGCGGCGCGCTGCCCGCCGAGCGCATCGCGGTCGTCGCGTTCCAGCGCCTCGACGCGCTTGAAGACCGGGCGCGCGGCATTATCCAGCCCAATGCGGAACGCGTCAGTACGTTCCTTTCCGCCCGGCCCGGCATCGAGTGGGTCCCTCCCGATGGCGGCACCATGGTCTTCCCCCGCATCCCGGGAGTCCGCGACACGCGCCAACTTGCGTCCGACCTGATGGAACAGCACCGGACTGCAGTCGTACCCGGCGCGTTTTTTGATGCGCCGGAACACATCCGGATCGCCTTTGGAGCCGATGCCGCCACGGTGTCAGCGGGACTCACCTCCCTGGGTCAACTCCTCGACGCCATGCGCTGATCGCGGTTCCCGCATGCAACGCCGACTCCTCCTGCTGTGCCTCCTCGCCGCCTGCGGCCGCGAAGGACCGCCGCCATCGCCCGCGGTGACGCCTCCGCCGCCGCCGGCGGAGACCGGACGCTTCCTCGCCGAGTATGAGCCGGCGACGGCGCCCGATCTCCGGGACCTTCGCGAGCGCCTGGTCGTGAGCCGCTTGCTCGATACGGTCGCCGCGGGGCTCAACGATACGATTCGCATTCGCGAGAACGTCATCATCGCGGGCTCCGAATGCGGCGAGCCGAACGCCTACTACCGGCCCGAGGCGCGACGGGTCACGCTCTGCTATGAGCTCCTGGCCGACCTGGCCCGTCGCTTCGGGCGCAGTCCGCAGTCCGACATTCTGGTCGCGGGCACGACGGCCTTCGTGCTGCTCCACGAAGTGGGGCACGCGCTGATCCATATGCTCGATCTTCCCACCACGGGGCGCGAGGAGGACGCCGTCGATCAGCTGGCGACGCTCCTGATGCTGGGAGAAGGGCCGGTCGGCGATTCGCTCGCCTTCGCCGCAGCCGCGTGGTTCCTGCAGAGCTCCCAGCGCACCCGGATCGACCCGCTCGCGTTCGCGGACGAGCACGGCCTCGACGCGCAACGGGTCTACAGCATCCTGTGCTGGGTCCATGGCCGGGACCCGAATCGCTATCCGGAGATCGTCAAGGAAGGTTGGCTGCCGGCGGCGAGGGCGGAGCGATGCCCCGCGGAGTACGCCAGGATTTCTCGAAGCTGGTCGCGTCTACTCGCACCATTCCACCGAACGCGGTAAGGCCCGGAGCACAGAGCACGGGGTGCGGGGCACGGGTCGGCGATCCGGGATTCCCGCCAACACGTTGAGCTCTGTGCTCTGTGCTCTGTGCTCTGTGCTCTGTCCTCTGTGCTCAGCCGTTCCTCAACGCGACGAGTGGATCGACGCGACTGGCTCGCCGCGCCGGTAGCCAGCTCGCCACGAACGACACCGCCACCACCAGCCCGATCACCCCCGCATAGACGAGCGGATCAGTGCGATTGGTGCCGTAGAGCATGTTCGAGATCAGGTTCGTCGCGGCAAACGACAGCAGCACGCCGACGACGAGACCGATCCCGACCAGTCGCCCCGCATCGAGCAGGACCATCCGGGTGAGCCGGCTGCGTGATGCGCCCAGCGCGCCGCGAATGCCGATTTCCTGCGTGCGACGGCCGACCGCGTACGAGAGCACCCCATAGATCCCCATCAGCGCGAGCCCGAAGCCCACCACCGCGAACCCGAGCACCTGGTACGCATTCACCCGCACGCCGCCCAGCTGGTCGCTCACGTTGTCGGAGGCGAGCGAGGCGAAGAGCGGCCGGTCCGGGACCAGCCGCGCGAGGGTCTCGCGCACCGGCTTGAGCAGGGGCTGCGGTCCCTGGTCGGCCCGCACCAGGAAGGTGGGAAAGGCCGAAGGCGCCTGCTCGAAGGCGAGGTAGACCTCCGCGCCCGGCTCCGAGAGCAGCAGGTTCGGTGAGGCCGCGCGATTGTTCGCGACCACACCGACGATCGTGAGCACCAGCGGCGCCCTCGCCTCCGCGGTGTCCACTCGCACGATGCGGCCGACCGGGTCCTGGCCCGGCCACCAGCGATTGGCCGCGTAGTCATTCACGATCGCGACCGGCATCGTGTTCTCCAGGTCGCGCCCGTCGAATTCGCGCCCCCGCTTCACCTGGATGCCCATGGTGCGGAAATATCCCGCCGACACCGAATACCCGTTCTGTGGAACCACGCCGGCGGGCAGCGGCTCCGCCTGCCCTTCCAGCGTGATCCGGGGCGTCGCTCCCCGCGGCCCGAGCGGCGCGTTGGCGCGGATCGCCACCGAGGTGGCGCCGGGCAGCAGGGCCAGGTCGTTCGCGATCTGGCGCGTCACCGGGACGAACTTCTCCCGCACCCGCCAGGGGTGCGGGAAGCTCGGGCTTCCCGAGAGAATGGGCGCGGGATTGAAGCCGAGGTCGAGGTTCGCCAGCCGCCAGACGGTTCGACCCATGAGTCCCGCACCGGTCAGCAGGACGACGGCCACCGCTACCTGCGCCACCACGAAGATCTTCTGCGCGATGCCACCACTCGAGCCACCGGCGTTCGGGGCGCTGGCGCGCAGCACCTGTTGCACATCGGAGCGCGACACGACGCGGGAGGGGACAAGACTGAGCAGGGCCCCCACCGCCAGCGCGAGCAGGATCACGAACGAGACTGACCGCCAGTCGAGCCGGTATTCCATCCCGCTCGGCCGGATCGAGGTGAGCGTGTCGATCGTCCCCAGCACCTTGAGCAGCCACGAGGCGAGCAGCAGGCCCACCAGCGCGGCGACGAGGACCAGGATCGTGTGCTGGGTCAGCAGGGCGCGAAGCTGCCGCCCCGCGCGGGCACCGAGCGCCGAGCGCACCGCGAACTCCCGCTGCATGTGGAGCGTCCGCACCAGCACCAGGTTGGCGAGGTTCGCGACCGCGATCAGGATGATGCAACCCACGATTGCTGCGAAGATCAGGTCGTGCGAGCCGGTCGACTCCGAGTACCGGGTCCGGAGCGGCTCGGCCGCAAGCGTCATGGTGGTGCGTGAGCCGGCCTGCACCGACTGCAGCAATGCCGGATCGATCGTTGCCAGCTCGGCGCGGAACTGCGCCAGCGTGCGACCGGGAGCGAGCCGCGCGATCACCGTAAGGGAGCGGATCGACGGACGGGTGCTCGGGTCGAGCGTCGGCACCGCCGGCATCCAGAAGGTGTTCCGCACCTCGTGGTTGAACCCCGGCGGCATGACCCCGATGATGGTGTAGTAGCTGTCGCTCAGCTTGATCACCCGCCCGACGACATTGGGATCGCGCGCCAGGTGCTCGGTCCACAGGTCATGACTGATGACCGTCGTTAGCGGGACACCAAGACGGTTATCGTCCTCGGTGAATACCCGGCCCATCATCGGCTTCACGCCGAGCAGGCCGAAGAGATTGGGAGAGACCACCCCGCCGGTCACGAGGATCGGCTCACCGCCAAGGTTGAGCGCCTTGCCACCCGAGGTGAACCCGGCGACCGCATCGATCGTCCGGAACGTTCCGGCCTGGAGCACCTTGGTGAATGTCTCGTACGACACGTCGCAGAGCGCGGGGCACGTTGTCGCCGAGCGTTCCACCGGATTGGCCGGAATCTCCGACAGCACGACCAGGCGGTTACCGTCCGGGAATGGCAGCGCCCGGAACCGCACCGCATCGATCACGCTGAACGCGGCCGCGCCGGCGCCGAGTCCGAGACCCAGCGAGAGGACGGCCGTGAGGAAGAACCCCGGACTCCGGAGGAGGCTTTTGAGCGCGGTCATCAGGCTGGCAGGGATGAAGACACGGTAATGTATCCAATTTCCCTACGCGGCCACGAGGGCAACGGTGCCAAACACCGCGATGATGAGACCGGACGCACGGTTCACCCAGCGGAGCCGTGACGGCGTGAGCCGACGGCCGGCAATGCTCGCTGCGCCGGAGAGCATCAGCCACCATGCCGTCGAGCCGGCCAGCACTCCCGCGACCAGCGTCGCAACTCCGGACCCGCCCCCTTCCACTCCCGACCCGAGGCCGATCCCCGCGAACATCGCCGCGAACGCGAGGATCGTCATCGGGTTGGTCACCGTGAGGAGGAGGCCGGTCAGGTAGATCCTCCCATCCGCACGCGTCGCTGTCCCTTTGACGTCACTCGCGGGCAGGGCCAGGAACGTTCGCGCCCCCAGCCACAGCATGAAGAGTCCTCCGACGACGCGGAGCGCGGTCGCGTGCGAGACCAGCAGCGCGGAGATCGCGGTGAGACCCAGTCCTCCGATCAATCCGTACAGTCCATCCGCCGTGGCCGCGCCGAGGCCGGTGAGCAGGCCCGCCTTCCAGCCCGCCGTCATGCTTTCGCGAATCACCAGCACGCCGATCGGCCCCACCGGCGCCGCGATGGAAAATCCGAGGATGGTGCCCCGTTCCAGCAACGACATGTCCAATTCCTGCCTCCATGCAAAGGAAAAGCCCACCAGGAGAAGACCTGGTGGGCTCGCGAAAACCGGTGGATCGGAAACGCGCGCTAGCCAGATCTCCGTGCGGAGAGCCGGTTCTGCTGCTGCGTGTTCTGACCAAACAGTCTGGGTGACATCAGGGTGATTTTCCTACCGCGTCAAGGATCCGTTTTTCGAGAGCGCCCCGCGACTGGCACCACTGCCGGCCGCCGCCTGGCGCGTTGGCCCAACCCAGCACGATCGTCGCGATGACCGGCGATCCGTTTTCCTGCCGTACCGCGGTGAGCACCAGCACATCGACGTCGTAGGCGTCCGCGTTGGGCATCTGTCGGAGCTCGCCGCAGTCAAGATAGCGGGAGAGCTGCGAACCGCCCAGGCGACCTCTCACCCGTTTCCAGCAGGTCCCCAGCCGCTTCACCCTGGCGTCGTGCTCGTCGAGCGGAAGCCCGAGCGACTCATAGATCCCGGGAAGCAGGGCCCACGCCGAGTCGCCGCCCACCGGAACCGGCGTGGTGATCCCCAGCGTGTCGACCTCGACGGTGTACTTCCGGGTTCCTGCAAACGCGGTAACCTGGGCAGGAAGCTGGCCGGGACAGGAGAGCGCCAGCACGGCAATCAGCAGCATATGAGAGCCTACATGAAAAAGCAGAGAGCCGTAAGCGGTGAGGCGGTTACTGCTCACTGCTCACTGCTCACTGCTCACTGATTATCATCCCGGATGAGAATGACTCACCCGGGATGACCGCCTACGCTTACGTCCTAGTCTTACGTCTTACGTCTTACGACGCCCGGACAATCGGTAATTTCCGAATCCGATTACCTGTCAATGCCGCAAGCGCATTCACGACTGCCGGTGCGATCGGCGGTGTTGCCGGCTCACCAACACCTCCCTGCGGGTCGGTGCTCGGAACGATGTGCACCTCGACGACCGGCATTTCGTTGATCCGGAGCATCTTGTAGCTGTCGAAGTTCCCCTGCACCGCCCGGCCGTTCTCGATGGTGATCTCGCCATAGAGCGCGGCCGTGAGCCCGTAGACGATTGCGCTCTCCACCTGCGCCGCGATGATGTCCGGGTTCACGATCGGGCCGCAGTCGATGGCCGCCACCACGCGGTGCACCCGCGGCACCCCGTTCTCCATCGAGACTTCGGCCACTTCGGCGACGTAGCTGCCGAACGACTCGGCCACCGCGATGCCGCGCCCCCGGCCGGCCGGAAGCGCCGTTCCCCAGCCGGCCTTCTCGGCCGCCAGCTCGAGGACTCGCTTGTGGCGCGGCGCCTTGTCCAGCAGCGCGCGGCGGAACTCGAAGGGATCCTTCCCGGCCGCCGCCGCCATCTCGTCGACAAAGCACTCCGAAAGGAATGCGTTCTGCGAGGAGCCCACCGAGCGCCAGAATCCGGTCGGGACGCCGAGCTGTGGGTTGTGACCTTCCACCGCGATGTTCGGGATCCCGTAGGGGAGATTCGCGAGACCTTCCACCGAGCTGTCGTCGAGCTTGCCGGGTGGCGGCGGAAGGATCGGGGCGCACGCCACGCGCGACACCAGGGAGACCGCGTTGCCGCTGCCGTCGATCGTGCCCCGGAACCATGCGGTCGATACCGGCCGGAAGTAGTCGTGCTGGATGTCCTCTTCCCGGCTCCATACCACCTTCACCGGCGCGGCCGCGGCCTTGGAGCACTCGACCGCATCGGCGACGAAGTCGATGAAGAACCGTCGACCGAATCCGCCTCCGAGCAGTGTGGTGTGCACCGTCGACTTTTCCACCGGCACGCCGGCGATCTTCGCCGCCAGCTCGCGCGCGCCACCACCGAAGCCACCGCCGGCCTGGTACTGCACCGGGGCCCACACCGTCACCTTATCGGCTTCGACGTGCGCGGTCGCGTTCATCGGTTCCATGCAGGCATGGGCGATGTAGGGGACTTCGTAGACCGCTTCGATGGTTTTGCCCTGCTGGGGCGCCGCGCCGGCACCTTCCTTCCGTGCCGAGATCCCGTTCTTCTTGACCAGCCCGGCGAGCTGCGCGCTGATCTTGGCGCTCGACTGGCCGGCGTTGGGCCCTTCATCCCACTGTACGGCCAGGGCATCACGACCCTTGCGCGCGGACCAGTAGCCGTCGGCGATCACTGCGACGCCGGCTGAGATCAGCGCGACATGCTTGACGCCGGGCACCGCCTTCGCGGCGGCCTCATCCCATTTGGCTGCCTTCCCGCCATACACCGGGCAACGGGCGACGACGCCCACCAGCATGCCGGGCACCTGCACGTCGATCCCGAAGCGTCCCTTCCCCGTGACCTTGTCACCGAGGTCGAGTCGCGGCATCGCCTTGCCGAGGACCCTGAAATCCTTGGGGTCCTTGAGCGTCACCTGCTCCGGAACCGGCAGCTTGGAGGCGGCCTCGGCCAGCTTGCCGTAGCGGGCGCGGCGATTCGACGTCTCGTGGATGACTTCGCCCTTCTCGGTGCGGCATTCGCTCGCGTCGACGCCCCACTCCGCGGCGGCCGCCCCCACCAGCATCGCGCGCGCCTTCGCCCCAGCCTCACGCATCGGCTTCCAGGCCGCGCGCACCGTGGTGCTGCCACCGGTTCCCTGGATGCCGAAGAGCGGGTTGAAGAAGGTCTCCCCCGCCGGCCCCTGCTCCACCTTCACCTTCGACCAGTCGACATCGAGCTCTTCCGCGACCAGCATCGGCACCGCGGTGAGCACGCCCTGCCCCATTTCGGAGTAGCCGCACACCACCGTGACCGACCCATCGGTCGACACTTTCACGAAGGCATTGGGCTGGAGCGGCGTGGTGACCGGACCCGACGTCGCGTCGGGATCCGCGCCTTTCGGCGCACACGAGATCGTGGCCGCAACCGTGAGCCCCGCCCCGACGGCGGCCGTAGTACGAAGAAAATCCCGGCGAGAGACACCCTCGCGACTCGTGACTCGTGACTCGTGACTCACTTGGCACCTCCCGCGGCACGATGGATCGCCCGGCGGATCCGCTGATAGGTCCCGCAGCGGCAGACGTTCCCGCTCATCGCGGCGTCGATGTCCGCGTCGGTCGGGTTCTTCGTCTTCGAAAGGAGCGCCACCGCCGACATGATCTGGCCCGATTGGCAGTAGCCACACTGCGGCACCTGTTCCGCGATCCAGGCCTGCTGGACCGGGTGACTCCCGTCCGCCGAGATCCCCTCGATCGTGGTGATCTCCTTGCCCGCGAGCGCGCTGACCGGCAGCTGGCAGGACCGGGAGGGGGTACCGTCGACGTGGACCGTGCACGCCCCGCACTGGGCGATGCCGCAGCCGAACTTGGTGCCGGTCATGGCCAGCGAGTCCCGCAGCACCCAGAGCAGGGGCGTGTCGGGAGCGGCGTCCACGTTCACGTCCTTGCCGTTGATGCGAAGGGCGATCATGGATCCCTCGAGTTGTGGGAAAAAAAGAGAAGAGCTACTTCACCCGTAGCGAAATATTGTAGCCGGATGGGTCGATCAATGCATAGGTGCCGCGGTCGGCAGCCTGTTCGACCACCACTACGTAGGTGGAAACCTTGCTGATGTCTGGGATCGTGAACTCGAGGAGGTCGCCGTCCACGATGCTCCCCGTCACGATGCCGCGCATGGTCGTCCCCTGCAGAGCGTTCGCGGTGGCCAGGTGGTATCCCCCGAGCGCCGTGAGCCCGGTCTGCTGGCCCACGATCCGGATGATCAGGGCGCCGTCCTGGTCATTGGGTGTATTGAGCGACGCCACCACGACACCCGCCTGCGGACCGTCCGGCTCCGTGCTGCCACCGCAGGAAAGGATACCGGCGAGGAGCGCCAGGCCCAGGAAGCGCTTGCTCATTTCGGCTTCCCTCCCTGCTTCGGCCTCGCCGCCGCGATCCGCTTGAGGAGCTCGGGACTCGGCGACACGCCACTCCGATCGAGCAGCGCCAGGTAGTCGCCCACGTCGTACCCGCCGTTCCGGTTGCCGAGCTGGTCGAGGAAGTTGCGCTGGTCGAAGTTGAGCTTGGCCGTCCCCAGCAGGTCGTCGGTCGCGTCCTGCACCGGGATCACCTGCTCGGCCAGGTAGACTGCGGTCACGTCGTAGGGCCGCTTCATGGGAAGCGTCAGGACGTTGCCGGTCGCGACCGTGTCGGTCTGCCAGCCCACGAACACCATCCCTGGAATCTGGGCCGCGGTGAGGGTCACTGGTGTTCCCGCCGGAAGGAAGAATCCGGCCGCGAGATCACCCTCGACGCTCGCAGTCACGCCGCCGGTCGGGGAGCCGAACACCCGCAGGCGGTGTGCCGCGTCGTAGTTCGCCGTCACGGTATCGGGATTGGCGCCACTCACCAGCACCTGCTCCCGGCTGCCGCCGTTGCTCCAGGACAGGAATCGCAGCTGGGTCCGCGAGGAGTTGGAGAGCTGGGATTCCGGCGAACTCAGCGCGATCTGGTCGCCCGGCGGAACCACTTCCTCGTAGCGCGGAAGCACCGTGCCATTGACGCTGATCACGGCGTCGAATTCGCTCGGCCGGAACACCGAAAGCCCGCGCCGGGTGAAGCGGAAGCGCATCGCCTGCGACGGGAGCTGCTCGATCTGGTCGATCATGAACCCCGCGAACTCGCCGAAATTGTTTCGCGAAGCCGGATTGGTCGAATAGGCGAACCTGGTGTTCCCGGCGGTCCCCGGGTACGAATCGCCCTCGTCGCCACGGTTCTTGCTTCCCGGGGACCGCAGCTGGTTGAGCCCATCGGCCTGCATGAGCGACACGCCCTGCGCGGGCCCGCTGTTGACGCGGTTGCCTGGCCGGCCCGAAGCGATCCGGGCTTCGTCGATGAACCAGAGCAGGAGCCCGGGCGACTTACGCTTGGCGTAGTTCGGATTCATCTGTGCCGTGTCACTCTGGAGCGACTGGCGATTCTCGATGAGGAAGTACTCCGCGCCAACCGGGGTCTTGGCGAGGAACACGGTATCGGAGACCTGGCGCGCGCCGGTTTCTACCATCGTGCTTCCGGCCAACTCCTTCACGGTGACCCAGCCCAGCTCGACCATCGACCAGGCATCGTAGCTCGCGGGACTGTAGGAGCGGGCGAAATTGCCGCTGCCCATCAGTCCGAATTCACCGATGCCTTCGGTCCGCGAGGACTGGTCGGTGTCATACAGGTCGGGGAGTCCGAAGGCGTGCCCGGTTTCGTGGGCGATCGTGCCGATCGGCATGATCTCCCCGGAGAGGCAACCGGTGTTGCCGCCCAGCTCGCTCTGGATCGTGTAGTCGTCGACCTGGATGAACTGGCCCGGGATCGGGAGGCCGTCCACGCCCTTTCGCGGCGTCTTGGTCACGTAACGCGAGCCGTTGTTCCAGAAGCGCACCTGGAAACGGTGCGACCACACGCCCTGCGTGCCGCAGGCGCCATCGACCGTCGGATGCAGGAACGTGACGAAGTCGACGACCCCGTCGTCATCGCCGGAATTCGGCAGTCCGTCCGGTCCATCGTTGTCGAACTGGGCCCAGACCGTGTCGCCCCCCGGACGATTCGAGATCGAGTCGAGGGCGGCGAGCAGCATTCCTCCGAAGCGCCGGCCACCGTTTGGACAGGAGTTGACCACGCCGATTCCGTTGCAGCCGTCCTCGAAGTAGCTGCTTGTCGTATCCATCCGGACCGGATCGAACACGTCGCCCTCGAGGGAGATCAAATGATTCGACAGCTCTTCATAGTAGGTCTTGAGGCTATATGCGCGGTTGAGTGTCGCCGGTGTCGGCGTGAAGAGCACATCCTGGAAAGCAGTCACCGGGAAGGGCACCGGCACGTTCGAGTACGCGATCGGGATGACCGGCACGTACACGGTGCCGGTCAGCACGTTCGGCGCGGCCGCGGTCGCAACCCGGAGCAGCGAAGGCGACTGTGCCCGCCCCGCGTTCCGGTTCAGCGAGTTGAGGTCCCCCGACCGGAAGAGCTCCCGGCGATAAGCCCGGACGCGGTCGGTGCGGACGCGCCAGGCGCCATCCGCCCGGAAGTCCATTCCGGGAACCTCGAAACGGCCCACCTGCCCCCCTCGAGGGCCCTGGGCGCGAGCCGTTGGAACCAGAGCAACCAGCGAAAGCAGGGCGGCGAACGGTTTCAAAGGGAGACGCCCGGGTGAGAACCTGACCATTACCACAAATTTACCGGAACTTTCGGCTGGAGGCCACGATGCCATCATCGCTTGAGAAATGGGCCCCGGCAAATTAAGTTAAGTCGTTGCGTGACTTGGATGTGACCAGTCAGACCGCTCATCAGGTGAGGGATCGTGCCACACACCGAACAAGTCACCGTTCCCCCGTTGTTCCATAAGTGCCAGGGCTACACCAAGGCTGAGGAGGTCAAGGCCATTGGGTTGTATCCCTACTTCAAGCCCATCTCGGAGTCCGAGGACACCGTGGTGGTCATTGAAGGCCAGCGGCGCATCATGCTGGGGTCGAACAACTACCTCGGATTGACACATCACCCCCAGGTGCTCGAAGCGGCGACACGCGCCCTCCACACCTATGGCTCCGGCTGCACCGGCAGCCGGTTCCTGAACGGGTCGCTCGATCTCCACGTCCAGCTCGAACTGGCGCTGGCCGAGTTCCTCGGCAAGGACGACTGTATCGTCTTCTCGACCGGCTACGGGGCAAACCTGGGCCTCATTTCAGGCATCATCGGCCGGAACGAGATCGTCTTCCTCGACAAGCAGGACCACGCCTCCATCGTCGACGGCGCGAAGCTCTCCTACGGCACGACGGAGCGTTTCGGGCACGGTGATTACGCGGCGCTCGAACGGCTCATGCAGCGCACCGACAGCGGCAAGGGCCGTCTCGTCGTGGTCGACGGCGTCTACTCGATGGAAGGCGACATCGCGGACGTGCCCGAATTGGTGCGCCTGTGCAGAAAGTACGGCGCCGCCCTCGCGATCGACGACGCGCATTCACTCGGCGTGCTGGGCCCGCAGGGTGACGGCACCGCGGCGCATTTCGGCATTGCCCCCGAAGTCGACCTCATCGTCGGCACGTTCAGCAAGTCGCTCGCGTCGGTCGGCGGCTTCATCGCCGGTTCCGATCGGGTCATCAACTACCTGCGTCACCACAGCCGGCCGTTCATCTTCACCGCCGCGCTGCCGCCGGCCAACACGGCCGGCGTGCTCGCCGCGCTCGAGGTGATGAAGGCGGAGCCGGAACGGCGCGAGCGCCTCTGGCACAACACCAAGCGCCTCTCGTCCGGGCTTCGGAGCCTGGGCTACGACATCGGCCCCACCGAGACCCCGATCGTTCCGGTCCTCATCGGCCCGCTGGACCGGACCCTCGTGATGTGGCGCAAGATGTTCGACGCCGGGGTCTTCACCAATCCGGTCGTGCCTCCCGCGGTGCCCCAGGCGCAATGCCGCCTGCGCACCAGCCTCATGGCCACGCACACGGACGATCAGATCGACTTCTGCCTCGACACGTTCGCCCGCATCGGGAAGGAGCTGGGGGCTATCTGAGCTCCCCGGTCGCCGTCCGGCCGGTTCACTCGGCCCGGGACCTCCGCCGCTTCATCGCATTACCGTACCGGTTACACGCGCGGGACCCCATGTGGGTCCCGCCGTTGCGTCGGGACATGGCGATGCTCCTCGATCGCAGCAAGAACCCCTTCTTCGAGCACGCCGAAGCGGAATACTTCCTCGCCGAGCGCGGGAACGAGGTCGTGGGCCGCATCGCCGCGATCAGCAACCGGCTGCACAACGAAGTCCACGAGGATCGGGTGGGCTTCTTCGGGTTCTTCGAGGCCGAGCGCGACCCCGAAGTGGTCGCGGCGCTCTTCGCCACGGTCGCCGGCTGGCTCGGCACCCGCGGGCACGACACGATGCGCGGCCCCGCGTCCTTCTCCACCAACGATGAATGTGGTCTCCTGGTGATGGGCTTCGACCAGCCGCCCACCATCATGATGCCGCACAATCCCGTCTGGTATGCGGAGCTGATCGAAGGCGCGGGGTTCACGAAGGCGAAGGATCTGCTGGTCTACGAGGGCGGCAACGAGGGTGGCTCCACTCCGCCCGAGCGGATCGAGCGCGCGGTGCGCCTCGTGACCGAGCGGCTCGGACTCACCCTCCGCCCCCTCGACATGAAGCATTTCCGCGCCGAGGTCGAGCGAGTGAAGGTGCTCTACAACCAGTGCTGGGAAAAAAACTGGGGATTCGTCCCGATGACCGAGCACGAGATCGATCACCTCGCGGAGCAGTTCAAGCCGGTGGTGATTCCCGATCTGGTTCCGTTCGTGGAGCAGGACGGCGTGCCGGTCGGCTTCGCGCTCGCGTTGACCGATCTCAACACCATCTTCCGGACCAATCGCCAGGGCTACCTCCTGCCCGTGCTGCCGCGTCTCCTCTGGAGTCTCCAGCGCGAATCGGTGCGGCGCGCGCGGATCCTGCTGCTCGGCGTGATCCCCGAGCTCCGCGGCAAG
This sequence comes from Gemmatimonadales bacterium, assembly GCA_035274025.1. Lineage (GTDB taxonomy): Bacteria > Gemmatimonadota > Gemmatimonadetes > Gemmatimonadales > GWC2-71-9 > SZUA-320. The sequence goes on from DATEOL010000350.1 coordinate 12,885, forward strand.
GGGATCGACGCGGTGCTCTACCACTGGATCTGGACCCGCGCGGGCAAGCACGGGATGCCATGGGGTGAAGCGGGCTGGATCCTCGAGGACAATGCGGCGATGAACGCCGGCCTGCTCAAGATGGGATTCAAGCACTACAAGACGTACCGGATGTACGATCGGCGGATCGGCGGATAGGCGGATCGGCGGCCCAGTGGCAACGGCGTTCATCACCGGAGGCACCGGATTCGTCGGCTCCCACCTCATCGAGGTGCTGCTCCGCGCCGGGCATCGCGTTCGCGCATTGGTGCGCTCGCCCGGGAAAGCCGAGTCGCTCGGGATTTCGGGCGTCGAGTGGGTCACCGGCGATCTCGGCTCCATCGAGGCGTTGCGGAACGGGGCACAAGGCGCCGACGTCGTCTTTCATGTCGCTGGTCTCGTCGCCGCGCGGAGCCTGGAGGAGTTTCTCGCCGTCAATCGCGACGGCACGGCTCGGGTGCTCGACGCGTCGCCAGAACATGCACGCTTCGTCCTGGTCTCCTCCCTCGCGGCCGGGGGACCATCGCAGCCTGGCCGTCCCCTCCAGGGCGACGAGCCGCCCAGCCCGGTCAGCAATTACGGGCGGAGCAAGCTCGCCGCGGAGGATGTCGTTCGCGCCGGCTCACTCCCCTGGGTGATCGTCCGGCCACCCGCGGTGTACGGTCCAAGGGACACCGAGATGCTTCGCGTCTTCAAGGCGGCGGGGATGGGAGTGGCACCGGTGTTCGGAAAGGGAGACCAGCAGCTGTCGATGGTCTACGGGCCCGATCTCGTCGAGGCGATCGCCGCCGCGGGCCTGTCCTCAGCGACCGAGGGCAGGATCCTCTACCCGGCACATCCCGAGGTGATCACTTCCGCCGACACCGTGCGCATCATCGGTGAGGCCTGCGGCAAGCGGGTGCGGATCATTCCCATTCCCGACCCGATCGGGCTCGCGATTCTCCAGGTCACGGGCACGGTGGCGAGGCTCGCGGGACGCACGACCCTGCTGACCGCCGACAAGGGCAACGAATTCTTCCAGAAGGCCTGGACCTGCAGCCCGGCGAGGCTCGAGCAGCTGACGGGCTGGAAGGCGAAGCACGACTTCAGGTCGGGAACTGCCGAGACAGCGGCCTGGTACCGCAAGCACGGATGGCTGTGAACGGTCCCACGCCCCTGGGCTTCATCGACAGGGCGATGATCGTCTACACGACGTTCGTCACCATCGTCGCGCTGGCAAGGCTCGAGCTCAAGCCCCGCGGCGTCTGGGTGATCGCGGCAAACCTCCTCATCGCCCTCCTGATCTGGCTGCTCCATCGCCCCGGGCTTTCGCGCTTCGGGCGGACCGTTCGCGACATCTATCCCGTGCTGCTCCTGCCCGCGCTCTACGGCGCGCTCGACCTGCTGAACGGGTTCGACGTCAGGACCTGGGATCCGGTGATCCAACGGATCGAGACCGCAATCTTCGGGGGACAGGTCAGCAGGGAATGGTGGCAGACGAGCCCAAGCCACTTCTGGTCGACCCTGCTGCACGCGACGTACTTCGGCTACTACCTGATCGTGCCGTTCCCCGCGCTCTTCTTCCTCGCCCGCGGGGAGTCTGAACGGGCCAGGAAGGCAGTGGCGTTGGTCGTAGTGACTTTCCTCTTCTGTTACGTGGTGTTCCTGCTTTTCCCGGTCGCCGGACCGTACTACGAATTTCCGAGACCCACGGGCGCCTTCGTCGACAACTGGGCGGCGAGACTGGTGTACGCCACCCTGGCCCAGGGCAGCTCGTTCGGCGCCGCCTTTCCCTCCTCACACGTGGCCGCGACGGTCGCCGCGACCATCGCGACATGGCAGGGGTCGCGGAAGGCAGGGCTGGTGCTGGTGATTCCGACCCTGCTGCTCACGGTGGGTGTGGTCTATTGTCAGATGCACTACGCAGTGGATGCACTCGCCGGACTCGCGGTGCCGCTGCCTATTGCAGCGGCACTCCGCGTCCGGCCTTCTGACCGTTTAACCGTCTGACCGCAATAAAGGTCTTCCGGACATTCCGGGGAGGACCAGCTTCCGCGGCAAATGCCCGCCGCTCAGGAAGCCATAAGGCCGTCCACCGACTTACAACTACTGCCCGGACTCCGAAACCTGCGATCTGCCCCCGGAATTTCCCGGATGACCCGAAATAAAAGAAAGCCGGCATCTCTCGAGGATGCCGGCCTTCAATGTTTCGGTCCGACGGTCAGACGTGCTACTGAGTAACCGTGACCTTGCCGTACATCTTGTTCGCGGTATGCGGCAGGCAATAGAACTTGTACTCACCAGCCGGAGTGTTGTTGAACGTGACCGTGTAGGTCGCGTTCGGATCCACCACCAGCGGACCCGCGAGAGGGCTCATCTGGTCGGGCATGCCCGCGCCAAGCGCCTCGGCGGCACCGGCCGGGATGCTGTCGGCCCAGAACTGCACGTTGTGGGGGCCGCCGCTCACGTTGTGAAACACGACCTTGTCGCCGGCCTTGATCGTGAGTTCCGCCGGAGCGTAGTGATACGAAGTGCCTTCCTGAACCATGTTTACGTCGTGGCTCGCACCGCCGGCCGGAGCAGCCGCCGCAGGGGCGGGCGCCGGGGTCTCCGGCTGCGCCGCAGGCTTCTCACCGCCACATGCTGCCAGAACCAAACCCGTCGCCACAAAAAGCTTCCGCATCGCTGTCCTGCCTCCCCAGATTAGGATCAAAAGGTCATGCGGGTCGATAAACCGCCTGTCAGCAGCCCGCCCGCAGGGGCTTTGTGAATAGATTCACAACTATAATCTGAAGTGTCCTGAATGCAATCCGGTCTATGGGCGAGGCACAACGTGCGACGGGCGATACCCTAGATTTCCGAATGGCCCCAGCTTCGCCACCTCCGCCCTGCCGCAGTCTTGGTTCCCAATGCCTCGCGCTGGGAGTCACCCTCCGGGTGAGCTCGAGCCTCAGGAAACCGACCAGCGGCGACCATGAGGCGACGTGGCTGCTGGGGCATACCGAGCGGATCTCCTTCGGAGAGCTCCGACTCCACGACGATGACCTGTTCTGTCGCGCTACGCTTCACGTGCCCTGCAAGTATCTCAAGCGTGAGGGCGAGGGCGTTCGGTGCGCGGCTTGGGGGTTCACCGGTGCCCCGCCCGCGGCACCGCAGACAACGCGGCAGCGCAGGCGGCTCGGGGGCGACCGGTTCCGCCTGGTCGAGCGCGGAAAGCTGGTCCAGCGCGACCTGCCCAAGCCGAGGCTCTCGGCGAAGCGACTGGTGGTGCTGTCACAGAACCCCTGCGCCACGGCGAGATGCCAGACATCGGATCACAAGGTGGGCGCGGCCTGCTGCCGGGACCTCCAGATCGAGATCATGTGCGACAAGGCGTGGACCCGCCAGGAGCTCCTGGTCCGTTCCCGCCAGTCCCCCTACCTCTGCAAGGTGACCCGCGAGCGCGATGACAGCATCGACGCCGAGATGATCTCCGCCTGTGATTACCTCGGGGAGGATGGGATCGCGTGCGAGCTGCACGGCCGGAAGCGCGCGACCGGAGAGTCGGCCAAGCCTCCACTTTGTCATCACTGGCCCCATCCGACCGGTGAGGAGGTGCTGCACCCCGGATGCGTCTTCGAAAAAGGGGCGAAGGGCTACGGGCCCCGGGCGACGGGTAATGAGTCCGGGGCGAGTGGTGGCGTGTTAACCCCGTAGCCCGTAGCCGGCGGCGAGGTTAGTGTGTAACTGGGGCCCTGCAAAACCGTCTTATTAGTGTCCACCCAAGCCCCGGGATGTGAACATGACCGAAGACCTGGAGCGGCTCTACCAGACGATGTACGCGTCCGTTGTCCGGTTCCTCTACCGCAAGGTGTGGGACCAGGACCGGGCTGAAGATCTTGCGCAGGAGGTGTTCATCCGTGCCATGAACCACAACCCCGAG
>DATEOL010000351.1:0-2277 GCA_035274025.1 Gemmatimonadales bacterium
TCGCACCGGACGGTACCCTCTGGGTCGCGGTGCATGGCCGCGACCAGCTGACCCAGAGCTGGGGCTTTTCCGAGGAGGACGGCGCCGAGAACCCGGCCGAGGAGCTGGGACCGATTACCGAGGGCATCGATTACGGGTGGCCCTACTGCTACTACGACCCGAGGAACAAGCGGAAGGTGCAGTCGCCAGAATACGGCGGGAACGGTACCGCGCCGGGTGACTGTGCGAGCAAGGCCCAGCCGGCCGTGGCCTTCCCGGCGCACTGGGCTCCGAACGCCACCGTCTTCTATACCGGGACCACGTTCCCGGCCCGCTATCGCGGCGGGGTGTTCATCGCGTTCCATGGATCATGGAACCGCGCGCCCAAGCCCCAGCAGGGCTTCCGCGTCGCTTTCGCCCCCTTCGAGAACGGCAAGGCGACTGGCCAGTTCGAGGACTTCGCGCTCCCCACGGGGGAGCCGAACAGCATCCGGCCTTCCGGGCTTGCGGTGGGTCCGGATGGATCGCTCTATATTGGAGCAGATCGTGAAGGGAAGATCTGGCGGGTCATGGCCCGGGAGCCGTGAGACGATGAAACGATGAGACGATGAGACCAATCGCATGATGAAACCACTCATGATCGTCGCCAGTGCCGGCGTCCTCATGGCCAGTGCATTCCTCTACTGGCAAGCCCAGCAGGCGACCCCGCTCGCGGTCGGGACCGATGCCCCCGACTTCACCCTGCCGTCGGCGACCAGGAACGGCGTGGGCAAGCTCGTCAGCCTGCACGACTACAAGGGAAAGCCGATCGTCCTTGCCTTTTTCTACCGGGCAAGGACCGCGGGCTGAACCATCCAAATGGACGCGTACCGTGATCAGTACGCGCAGCTCTTCAAGGATGGCAAGGTGGTCCTGCTGGCCATCAGCACCGATGCCGATACCACCCTCGCCTCCTGGGCGAAGGACAAGGGGTATCAGTTCACGATGCTGAGCGACACCGGCTCGGTGGTGGGCAAGAAGTACGGGGCCTTCATCACGACGCCGCGCGGCCCGATCGACAACCGCAGCCTCTTCGTCATCGGCAAGGACGGCAAGATCAAGACGGTGATGGCGCCGTTCCGCGAAGTCGACGCGACAGCGTACGAGGAACTCGCCAAGGCGATCGACGCCGTAACGAAATAGGCGGTTAAGGCGGTTAAGGCGGTTCGGTGATGATTCCCAACCGCCCCAACCGCCTCAACCGACCGCAGCCGCGAGGGCCTCAACGGTCCCCTCGATTTCAACCGGCTGGTTTTCCCCCTTCAGGAGAATTTCGGGATCTTTCAGCACGTGTCCGGTCAGAACGGCCACGACTGTCTCGCCCTTCCGGATCGTTCCGTCAGCAACCAGTCGCCTCACTCCCGCCACGCTCGCCGCACTCGCCGGCTCGCAGCCGACCCCCGAGCGGTCGATGCACCGCTTCGCCGCGAGGATCTCCTTGTCGAGTACGCTCAGCACCACGCCATTGGTGGCGCGGATGGCCCGGACCGCCCGGTCCCATGAGGCCGGATCGCCGATCCGAATCGCGGTGGCGACAGTCTCGGCCTGCACCGCATGCCGGGTGCGGAAATCCTCGGCGAACCCGCGCGCGAAGGGCGAGGCGCCCGCGGCCTGGACCGCGGCGATCCGCGGCAACCGGGTAATGAGTCCCCACTCCTTTGCCTCTACCAGCGCCTTCCCGAACGCACTCGTATTGCCGAGGTTTCCAGCCGGGAGAACGATCCAGTCGGGCGGGTTCCATCCCAGTTGCTGGAGCATCTCGAGCACGATCGTCTTCTGGCCCTCGAGCCGGAACGGATTGATCGAGTTAAGCAGGTAGATCCCCAGGTCCGCGCTCGCCCTGTCGAGGAGCTTGAGGCAGGCATCAAAGTCGCCGCGGACCGAAAGCGTCCGCGCGCCGTACGCGAGCGTCTGCGCCAGTTTCCCCGCCGCTGTCCGGCCCGCCGGCACCAAAACCAGCGCTTTGAGCCCGGCGTGCGCGGCATACGACGCGAGCGAAGCGGCGGTGTTGCCGGTGGACGCGCACGCGACGGCGCGAGCACCGAGCCGCACCGCCTGCGTCATGCCGACGGTCATTCCACGGTCCTTGAACGACCCGGTCGGATTGTGACCTTCGTGCTTGAGCAGGAGGCTGGGCACGCCGGCAAACTCGGCGACCGATGACCGCGAGAGCAGGGGCGTGTTCCCCTCGGGATGCGACACGATGCTTTCCGTGGCGACCGAGGGAAGAATCAGCTCGTGATAGCGCCATACCCCCGA
>DATEOL010000352.1:0-4206 GCA_035274025.1 Gemmatimonadales bacterium
CAACGGCACCCAAATCCTGTCGGACTCGTCGGTGCTGGCGATGCACAAGCCGTATTTCGGCGGAACCTACGGCTTCGGGTACTGGATGATTCGTGACAGCGCCACCGGCGATACCCTGATTCACCACGGCGGCGCGATCGCCGGCCAGCGGGCGTTCATGATCGGCGACGTCGTCGCCAAGGTCGGCGTCTATTACATGACCAATTCCGACTACCTGCCCGATTCCCCCCCGATGCAGTCGGAGATCGTGACCGCCGCCCTCAAGCTGCTGCGCGGGGAGGATTACGTTCCTCCGCCCCCACGCAAGGGCATCGCGGTGGACGACAAGGTCCTCGACAGTTACTGCGGCACCTATGAGCTGGGGCAGCAGAGCTTCGTCGTGAGCCGCGTCGGTAAGGCTCTCGCACTGCAGCAGAACGGCCAGCCGGCGATCAATGAGCTGCTGGCGGAGACCCCGACGCGTTTCTTCCAGAAGGGCAGCAGCGCCATCATCACCTTCGAGGGGGACGGCGGCCGCATCGACCGTCTCGTCGTGGAGGCGGGCGGCCAGAAGCGAACCGCGACCCGCCGGAAATAGCTGGTTAGGCCCCGGCGCGGGGTGCCACATGCCAGGCCACGGCGGACCCGCGGGGGAGGCTACTCCACCGCGGGGGACCTGGCCCGCTACGATGACGCCCATCTGGTGCGATCCCGCCAACCCCGATCGGGAGACGGCGCCGGGCTTGATGCGACAGGAGAGCTCGGTCATTACTGTCAGGTAGGCTCCAGTATTCCTGACATCGCCCTCTCCCGTGAGCAGGCCCGCATGGACGACCGCGCCTTTGAAAAACTCGTCGGGTACCTGCAGCGCGTGCCGGCCATTACGGGCGCCATCGGAAAGGGCAGTGAGGACGGGAAGGGAGGGTGGGTCAAGTTCACCATCGACACCGAGCACGACCTTGCCTGGAACGTGGTGCAGGAGCTCGGGCATGTGCTGAACTACCTCTCCTTCGACGAGCGTCTTCCCACCGTCTTCAAGCCGGTATCGCCCCCGCCCTACATGAATGGGGCCCGCAAGAGTTCCTGAGCTGGGTGATCGAGTGCAACGATCCGGACTTCAGGCCAGGGACCGCGGCGGAGTGGCTCGAGGGGCGGCTGCCCCGGCCGGTAGACGACCTGACGCAGTGGAGCGAAGACGATTCCTGACGCCCTGCGCGTGATTGGAGGATTCCATGCCACAAGGGAAGATCTGCTACCTGGAGATCCCGGCGAAGACCGCCGAAGCCGCGGCCGAGTTCTACAGCAGCATTTTCGGGTGGAAGGTCAGGACTCGCGGCGATGGCGAGCTGGCTTTCGATGACACCGGCGGCGTGAGTGGCACGTGGGTCAAGGAGAGCGATCGGACGCCCGATGAGCGCACCCGCACGTACATCATGGTCGACGACATCGCCGAGACCCTGAAGCAAATCCAGGCCGCAGGCGGACGAATCATCACGCCACGGAAGGACATCGGGCCCGGAATGGGGGCGTTTGCCGCGTTCACGGATCCCGTGGGCAATGAGTTCGGACTCTACGAAGAGCCGCGTCGCTGAGCCATGAGCAACAATCGCAAGTTTCAGGACCACGAAATCCGTCAGATCCTCGATCTTGCCATCGGCCAGGAGGACAATCCCGTGCAGGCCCTCCCCGCGGCCGATGGCCTGACCCTGGTCCAGCTGCAGGAAGTGGGGCGCGAGGTTGGGTTATCCCCGGACCGTATTTCCCAGGCAGTCGCGGCGTTCGAGGGGAGGGGAGAGCTGGTCCCTCGTGGTACGACGCTCGGACTGCCGACGCGCCTCGGAAGGGTCGTGCCTCTTCCCCGCAACCTGACGGACCGGGAATGGGAGCTGCTCATCGCCCAGCTCCGCACGACGTTTGGCGCCAAAGGGACGGTGACCTCGCAGGGCAGCCTGCGAGAGTGGACCCACGGAACGCTGCACGCGTTCCTCGAACCCACGGAGACCGGGTATCGGTTGCGATTGACTGATTCCCGCGTCGAGGCATTGGGTGCAGGGCTGGTGCTTGGCGGTGGCGTCCTCACCTTCGGGCTCATCATCCTCATCGCGCTGCTCAGCAAGGACGTGGCGGGGCTCAAGCTCCTCATTCCGCTAATGTTTTCCCTCGGCGGGGGTGGCGTCATGGCGCTCAGCGCGATGTCGCTCCCTGGCTGGGCGCGCGAACAGGAGAAGAGAATGGAACACATCAGCAGCTATGCGGCCTCGTTGATCGCTCCACCTCAGTCCAAGGAGGAATGAGTTGGCCGCGCCAGTCGTCATCATCCTGACCCAGGAGCGGCGAATCGCCGAGGCCTTCGAGCGCGCTGGCGCGACGGCCCCCGACCGCGCGCGTGGACTGCATGAGCTGGGCGTTGACCCGGACGGCCTCGCCTGGCGGCGACTCCATGACAGGTCCGTGCTGCGGGAGGCCGGAGCCAATACGCGGCGGTTCTACCTCGACCGCGACGCATGGTACGCTCTACGGCAGGTGCGGCGCCGAATAGGCGTGGCGCTCCTGCTCGCCATTGTCGTGGCGATCTTCGTGTTCAAGGTCTTCCGGTCGTAGCTCTCAGGGTTTCGCCGTGCGCTGAAGCCTGGTCGCCGCGTCGGCCAGGAGCGAATCGAGCTCGGCGCGATCGAAGAAGCGGCCCCCCCGCGCCACACCGACGACCCGCTGCGTGTTGGTGATGTCCGCCAGCGGATCGGCATCCACCAGGAACAGGTCGGCCGACTTCCCGCGCTCGATCGTCCCCGTTTCCGCCCCCAGTCCTACCAGCTCGGCCGACCGGCGGGACGCGGCCTGGATCGCCTCGTGCGGCGTCATCCCGACCTGCCGGACCAGCTCCGCCACCTCTTCCTGAGCGCTGGATCCCGGGAAGAGGAACTGCACCGTGAAATCGGTCCCCGGAAGAATCGGCACGCCCGCCTTGTGGAACCGGCGCAGCATCGCGATCTCGCCCGGGAAGTCCATGCGGGACAGCATGCCGGACTTGCGGGTTGCCGTCATCACCTTGAGCATCCCGTCCCACATCTCCCACATCTGTGGCGTGACGAACCGGGCCCGAGAGTCCTGATGCGACTGCACGAAGCGGGTTGAATCCGCGCCCGGCGCGGTCTCCGCCGCAAAATTGCCAACGACGAATGTCGGCACGAACGCGAGCCCGCTGGACTTCACGATCGCCACAAGGGAGTCCTGTCCCGCCGGACTCATCGCCTTGAAGTCCGCGGAAACACCGGGCCAGCCCAGGTGTTCGATCGATGCCTGGCCCGCCTCGGCGACCTCGCGCAGCGTCACCTTCTCCCCCATGGGGAAATGCCCCGCGACCCTAAGGCCCGACTTCTTTGCCTCGTCGAGCACCGCGAAGAACACCTCGCGCTTGAACGGATTGTGGTGCTTGAGCACATCGGGCTTGAGCGCCGCCAGCTCGCGCACGGCCGCGCGCGCTTCCTCCGCGTTGGCGACGAAGACCCGGTCGGCCATGGCGAAGTCGCGAACGACAGGATCAGCCTGGGCGAGTGCCGGCTTGACCTCGGCGGCCTCGATCATCATTCCGGCCGCGATGATCCGTGGCGTCAGCAGCGAGCCCGACCGCGCGCGAGCCCGGATGCTGTCGATGTCCGGCATCGGTGTGTCGAGCTCCCGGATCCCCGTGATCCCATGGGCCACGAAGACCGGCAGCACGTCCGGCGTGCCGAAGTGGAGGTGGACGTGGAGATCCCAGAACCCGGGGAGGAGATACTTCCCCGTCCCGTCGATTACGCGCGCCTTCTTCGGGGGCTTGAGCTCTGCACTCGGGCCAATGGCGCCGATCTTGTCACCGATGAGGATGACGGTCTGGTCCGAGCGTGGCGCCGCACCGGTGCCGTCGATGACCGTCACGTGGGTGATCGCCACGGATGCGGCGGCGTCCCTGGCGTTTCCGCCGGTCCCTTGTTGCCCACATCCAGGCAGGGTGAGGAGCAGGGTAGCGGCGAAAGTGATGGCGGGTCGCGAGGTCATCTGGTTTCTTGGTGAAATGGTGTACTTGCCGACTTTGCGGTCACGTTGTCCCCGCGGACGAGGAGCCTGTAGTATAGGTCGGAGAGCAATGCGAATTCGCCCACTCCTGGCGTGGAGCCTCCTTGCGGCGGCGTGGTCGGCTCACGATGGCGCCGCGCAGCCGTCGCCCGGGCCGAATGTGCTCCGCGTATG
>DATEOL010000353.1:0-2541 GCA_035274025.1 Gemmatimonadales bacterium
AGAACCTCTTCGACTTTACCGGCCTGGAAGACCTCGTCCGTCGATCGCAGCGGAACGAAGTCCTGCCGAGGTTGGAAAGTCCCATCGTGTTCGGCCTCGAGGATCCGGTCGAGACGAAAGCGTCGCCAGGCGTTGCTCTTCTCGCACCAGGCCACGATGTACACCCGGCTCCGATACTCGACCGCCTGGTGCGGCTGGATAATGCGCACGCTGGGCTCATCCCGGCGGTCGCTGGCGTAGCGGCAGCGGAGGCGACGCTGGCCGGTGATTGCATCGCTCACGAGGTCCGGAATGGTCGGGGAGAGTTGGGGACGCACGGGGGCCGATGCATCTGCCTCACCGCCGAGCTTTGCGGCCAGCTCGACATGGCCCTCGGCGACCAGCGCCATCTGCATCGCCAGCATTTCCTCCGGCGTGAGTCGAACCGGCCGCTGGAACGGCCCGCTGCTCGCGATCGAGATCCGATTCGCTTCCTGCACGATACGGAGGGAGAGCAGCCAGTCGCTGTCGGCGCTGTCGCCGAGCAGGGTGAGGGTCTGGATGTCGCGCTCGATCTGCCCGGGTGTCACGCCGTGGGAGCGGGCCAGCTCCTCGATGGTGATCTCGGGCGCATCATTGCTGTCGCGGAGGGTCAGCTCCGCGGTGATGGCGACAATGCGGGCCAGGGTCTCGGAGGCGCTCATGAGGCCTCCTGCGAATCGGCGTAGATCGCCGCGACCCTGGCCCGAAGGGCCTCGAGCTCGCTCACGAGCTCGGTCGGCTCGAGGAGCACGGCGTCACCGCGGAATGACAGCATCCAGCGCAGGAAGGCGTCCTTCTCGCGCACCTCGAATTCCCGCACTTCACTGCCGTCATCCGCCGCGGCGCCGACCTGCCGGCCATGACGCTGGTTTTCGATCCAGCGGCTGGTCGGGAAGGTGAACCGGACCCGCGCGGTCGCGGGCGCCGAGTCGCCCATTTCCCAGGGAGCGCGGCCGAGCCATGGGCGGATGTCGAAGTCTTGGGGGACCTGGAACGCATCTTTCTCGAGCGTGCGCGCGTCACGCATCCGGTCGACCCGGAAGACGCGAACGGCGTTGCGGTCGCGAGCCCGCGCCACGCAGTACCAGTGGCCCCACTGAAAGAAGAGCCCGTAAGGTTCGAGCACCCTCTCGGCGTCGGAGTCGCGCGAGATGGTGTAGTAGTGGCAAGCGACCGCGGTGTGTGAGGCTACCGCTTCCTGGAGCACGCCGAGCGACTCGCGTCCCTGCTCGGGAAGCGGGTCGGTCAGTATTCGTTCGGACGCATCGTCGGCGAGAGGAAGGTCGAACGAAAGCTTCCTGCGCGCGGTGCGCGCCGCGTCGGCGAGGGGTGAATCCTCGAGCTGGGCCAGCCGGCTGGTCGCGCGATCGAGTGCCTTGAGCTCGTCATCGGTGAGCGGAATGCGACGGACACCGGTGTAGGGACGCTGGCTTGCGCCGGCGCGTGCCAGCTCGAAGTAGGGGAGGTAGAACCCGGCGGCCTTGAGGCGATAGCCGGTCGCGGGCTGGTCCCCGGCGGCCTCGACGGGAACCGTCTCGATGTCGATTCCTATGTCGCGGAGCTCGTCCTTGTCGCGCTCGAACTTCCTGCGGGCGGACTCGAACTCTCCTTCATATCCACGGACACTGGCGAAGATGCGCTCCCGGGTGACGGGGAAGCGGTACTGGAGGAGGTAGGCCAGGAGGTCGAGCCAGCGGGCGGTCTTGTTATCGGGCACGGAGAGAAGGTACCGCGAGGGTGAGACGTCCGTAGGGGCCGGGCCATGCCCGGCCCTCTCGGATGCTGCTTACCGACTTGCCTGCCAGGATCCGGTAAAGGTGACCTGCTGCCCGGATACCGCGATGGTGCAGGTCTCGGTCCCGCCCATCTGGTTCGCGGGACTGCCGGAAATTGTTCCCGTGAACTGGCAAAAGGGCATCTGGAAAGAGACCTGGTTGCCGTTGACCTGGCCTCCGGTCACCTGGCTGAGCCCGGTGTTATCCACCTGGTTGCCCAAACCGTCGGAGCAGATGCCGACAGTAACGTTGACGGACCCGGTGAAGGTCGAGCCCGACTGCGTCAGGGTTCCGGTGCCGGCGGACGAGCAGCTGACTCCAACGGACGATGCGGTGATCTGGTCGCTGAAGTTCCAGGTGCCCCCGATGCTGAGTGGGCCATCGGGTTCCGTGCTGCTGTCACCTCCACAGGCGACCAGGACGGCAAGAAGGAGTAGGGACAACACGCGCATTGAGGCTCTCGGAATTGTTGGAACAATCAAGGTCTTCAAGGGGTGTGACAGCCGGCTCATTCGACCCACCTGCTTGTCACACCCTTCCCCCACCGTGGTGGTACGACGGGCAATCCGCCTGTCGCTCTCAACCACAGAGGGGGATGAATGCGAAGTTTCCATGCGGGACTGGTGTGCCTGCTCCTGGGAGGGGCGGCGTGTCATCACGCGACCATCGAGACGGGCGCGACGCCGTCAACGGAGACCGTGGAAAAGGCGTGGGCCTCAGGCTGGATCTATGGTCTGGTACCGCC
>DATEOL010000354.1:0-9010 GCA_035274025.1 Gemmatimonadales bacterium
GCCATCACCAGCGGCAATCCGTTGGCCCAATCCTCGGGGAGCTCGAGCTGGCCGCTGGTGCTGTCGACGTCGCCGTCCTTGTGCGACTTCGTCTTGACGATCCAGCGACCCGAGGATTCGAGCGTGGCATCGAGGTCGCGCTCGAAGGCGGGGCCCCGCTGCACCAGTCGGTACCAGATGACCTTGAAGACCTGGTGCTGGGTGTACCGGGTGGTCTCCTCGAACCGCGAACCGTCGCGGAAAGAGAGGATCAGGCGCGATTCGACGTACTTGTCCTTCGGGACCTGGAGGAGGGTTCCCGATCCGATGACGCTGTCGTTGTCAGCGCGGAGCTCGAGGAACCCGTGCGTGCTCCCTTCGCTGAACCGGACGGCGACCGGGCCGGGGCGAGAGTGCGCCGCCCGGTCCTGCGCGGGGAGGCGCGTGCCGGTGAGCAGCAGCAGAAGAAGGATTCGCATCTGGCGACATCACTCAGCCCTGATACGCTTCCTCGAGGGTCGCGACGTCGATCTTCTTCATCTTGAGCATCGCGGCCATGGCCCGCTTTCCGCCTGGCTGCGTCTGGTCAGCGACCATCTGGGCGAGCTCCGTCGGGACGATCTGCCAGGAGATGCCGAACCTGTCCTTGAGCCAGCCGCACTGCTGGGCGGTCGGATCGCCGCCCTTGCCGAGCTTGTCCCAGTAGTAGTCGACCTCCGACTGGTCCTTGCAGAAGACCTGGAGCGAGATCGCCTCGTTAAACTGGAAGACTGGGCCGCCGTTCAGTCCGGTAAACGGAACTCCGTCGAGCTCGAAATCGACGGTCATGACGGAGCCGGCGGGACGATGGTGGAATTCCTGGCCGACTTCGCTGTAACGGGTGACGCGGCTGATCTTCGAGTTCCGGAAAATCCCGGTGTAGAACTTGGCGGCCTCTTCGGCCTGGTCGGCAAACCAGAGGCAGGGTGCAATGCGGGCGCTCATGATGTTACTCCGTGTCGTGATCCACTCACCATAATGGGTGGACGAGCACGGTTGGGATATTCGCACGAAGCGGTGAGCGAGCGCTAGGAATCGCGCCGCGGCCTGGAGGGAAACGCGGCGATGACGACGCGATAGTGCTGGCCCCTTGGGGTGGCATGCGACGTCGCGAATGCCGCGAGCCAGGCCGGCAGCTCGCGGGCGAGGGCCGCGAAGCCTTTCGCGGTCAGCTTGACGTGTTGCTCCTGGAGCACGACCCCTTTCCCCCGCTTTCCGGGCGCGACCCGCCCTTCGCGAATCCCTTCACTCAGGTCATCCAAGGCGCCGCCCAGCACCGAGCGGGACAGTCGGACCAGGTTTTCCGCGGTGTCTTCGCGCTCCGCCTCCATGTCGAGGAGGCTGCCATCCATGCGGTACTCCCGCGCCAGCGCGCGGTAGAACCGCTCCTCGGTACCGCGGCGGGGCACCCGCCGGGTGACCTCGACCAGCCCGGCCTCGAGCAGGAGGTCCATGTGGTGATAGAGCCGGGTCACCGGCGTCCTGACGACCCGGGCCAACTCGGCCACGGAATGCTCCTCGGCGACGAGGGCCTCCACCAGCCGCAGCCGGAGCGGGTCGGCGAGGGCCCGGACCTGGTCCAGGCGCGACAGAACGAGCCGGTTCTGCATCTTCATTCAAAAGTGGGCTATCATTCAACCAGATTCAAGTAAAGGACCCGCACGCCATGCCTCGCCCCTTCAGCGCCTGGTCGCTCCGCCTCGTCGTCGCGGTGGCGACCACCTCGCCGGCGGCCGCCCAGTCCGTTCCGGCCAGGAGCCAAGTGGAGTCGGACACCGTCCGGCTTCATGCCGCGGTCCGGGCCACGCCGGCCGACGCCGGGGCCCGGCGCACCTGGGCCCGCGCCCTCTACCTGCTGGGGGACATCGGGGAGGCCAGGGATGCCCTCGCTCCCCTGCTGACCGGCAAGCCCGCCGTGGAGGATCTCTCCCTTGGCGCCCGCCTGGCCTACCTGACCGGCGACTACGCCGGGGCGGACCAGCTCTTCGAGCGACTCCGCTCCCTCGCGCCCGACGACTCGACCCGCTCCACGGCGATCCGCGGGCTGGTGCTCTCCCGGTACCAGCGCAACGAGTTCGCCCGGGTGCGGGGCCTCGAGCTCAAGGGCGCGGACAACGAGGAGGGCCTCGGCAGCCTGCTCACCTTCATGCAGCGGTTCGAGGGCACACCATACGGGATCGAGTGGCAGTCCGCCGATCGCGTCGCGCACCTCAAGATGACCAATGACATCACCGTGCCGGGCGCACTGCCCGAAATGACGGTCGTGATCAACGGCCATCCCGTCAACTTCATCCTCGACTCCGGAGGGGATCGTCTCTACCTCGACGAAGGCCTCGCCGAGCAGCTCGGCATCAAGGTGATTGCCAGGCGGCACAGCCGGTACGCCTACACCGCCGGCCAGACCGTGGACGAGCCGCTGGGGGTGGCCGACCGGGTCAAGCTGGGGGAAGTCACCCTGCGCAACGTGCCCGTCATCGTGGCCAAGTGGAAGGCGCGCGGGATCAAGAGCGATGGGGTGGTCACGACCCAGCTCCTGAAGCAATTCCTCGCAACCGTGGACTACGACAAGAAGGAGATCACGCTCCGGGAGCGGAGCGGGTCCGGCAAGAGGCAGCTCCTCGCGTCCTTCGGCGGGAAAGCGCCGCTCGAGCTGCCGTTCGTCATGACCGGTACGCACCTGATGTTCGCCAAGGGAAGCCTGAATGGACGAACCGGGCTCAACCTCCTGATGGACTCCGGCCTGGCCATGAGCATGCCGCTCGTCTTCATCAACGAGACCGCTGACATGCTCGGGTTGCAGCGAACCCCGGTGCCGAACGGGAAATACTGGTGGGTGCCGGTGCAGTCGCATGGGCTCCAGGGCCTCACGCGCGGTCCCACCCAGGCACTCGGCAACGTGATTGTCGAGGAGAATCCCTACACCGCGCACGGGTTTTTCTGGGACGCACTGATCTCGCACCAGTACCTGCGGCACCTGGGCTCGTGGACCATCGACTTCGATGCGATGAAATACTATTTCCCGGGAACGACGGGAGACTGACAAGCGGGGCCTTCGTTCTTCGCGCGGGGAGATCCTAATCGAACGACACGGAATGCCATGAAGCTCGCACGAGCCGAAGAGACGATGAGACGAAGCGACCATCAGGCGCGCTCACCGCCTTGGGATGACCGGCAGCACCACGTAGCTCAGCGCATCGCGGCTGTGATGGATCGTCTGGTCGGCGACCACGACCGTCGCGTCATCGAAGAGCGGTCCGCCGGTATTGAGGTTGCGGTCGAACTTGGGAAACGCGCTCGACAACACCTCGAGCCGGAGCCGGTGTCCCTTGCCGAAGAGCTGGCAGGTCGCCCAGTTATCGATATCGTACGGCTCCGCCTTGCCGGGCGTCAGGAACTGCGCCCTGGTCGCGTCATTGTAGTAACGGGCGCGGACCAGCCCGTCGTTCAACCGCTGGGCAAACCCATCGGGATGCACGTCGATGATCTTGGTGGCCCAGTCGGTATCCTTCGCGGATGAGGCCGCGACGAGATGCACGCTGAGCGGTCCGCACACTTCCACCGGTTCCGGGAACGGATCGCTGGTGTAGACCAGGATGTCGTCTCGCCGCTCAACCGAGCGGTAATCGTCGGGCCCGCCTACCTGGCTGAACGATGGCTCGGTGATGAAGGGTGGGGCGTTCATCGGGTCGTAGCGGAACTTGTCGACCGGCTCATTGCCGGGAGGAACGGTATCGAGGCGGCCGTCACCGTAAAGGCTGTTCGCCCGCCCGCCGCTCCGCAGGTAGAACTTCACGTACCTGGTCCTCGCGAGCGGCCACTCCCGCTCATCGCGCCAGACATTCTCGCCCATCACGAAGATGCGGACGGGTGCGTCAGTATCGACGCCGTTCTGCTGTCCATTGAGCCAGCGATTGAACCACCGGGTCTGGAGACCGTCGAGATCGATCACCGCGCTCGGCCCGAAGTCGATATCGCCCATGCGGGTGCCACGATTGGTGGCGTGTCCCCAGGGGCCAATGACCAGCCGCTGCAAGGGCTTGACGCCCGGCCCGGCCTTCGGTCCGGTCAGGTTCACGAAATTCTGCAGCGTGCCGAGCAGGACGTCGTCGTACCAGCCGCTGATGTGCATGGACGGGATGGCGTAGTCGAGGATCTTCTGCTGGTAGCGCTGCGGCTCCCAATACGCGTCGCGCGCGGGATGGTCGAGCCAGTCGCGCCACGCCTTGAAACGGCGGCCGAGCTTGAGGTCGGCGT
Organism: Gemmatimonadales bacterium; assembly: GCA_035274025.1. Lineage (GTDB taxonomy): Bacteria > Gemmatimonadota > Gemmatimonadetes > Gemmatimonadales > GWC2-71-9 > SZUA-320. The sequence goes on from DATEOL010000354.1 coordinate 4,273, forward strand.
CGCGGAGGGGCAGGGAACTGTAGGCGCCATTGAGGTCGAGCTGGCTGATGTCCTGCAGCGTCTTCCCGTCGATGTACGCCAGCCAGGAGACGGTGCTCGGACTGATCGCGCCCATCGCCATCGGAAAGTTGAGGTCGGGATCGGTTGGCGTGACCAGCGGCACCATCGCCGCGAGTGACGGCGGCTTGAGGGTCGCTGCGAGCACCTGGGTCCAGCCGAGGTAGGAGCCCCCGGTGGTCCCGATCTTCCCGCTGGACCAGGGCTGCTTCGCGGCCCACTCGATGGTGTCGTACCCGTCCGCGGCCTCGGTGACCAGGGGATAGAACTCGCCATCGGAGTCGCCTCGTCCGCGCACGTCCTGCACGAGATAGACGAATCCCTTCGCCGCCCACTTCTTGCCCGTGATCAGGTTGGGCGCGGTGCCGTTGTCGTAGGGGGTGCGGACCACGATGACCGGGAATTTGCCGGCCGTGTCGGGGCGATAGATGTCTGCCGAGAGGGTCACGCCGTCGCGCATGGGGACGCGGACGTTGAATTCCATCTTGACGCGGTACTGGGCGTGGGCCGGGGACGCCAGCAGGGCGGAGAAAAGCAGGAGATGAGAGCGCATGGGGGACAATCTACTGTCGGATAGGGCGGATAAGGCGGATAGGGCGGATGGGGCGGATGGGGCGGATGGGGCGACGCGGACATCTCTGTGTCAGGTCAGGCACCTCACAAGCGAGGAGCAGGTGCAGGATCCTTCGCTGCGCTCAGGATGACATCCGCCCTATCCGCCCCATCCGCCCTAGATTCCCCGTCATGCGATCCTACTTCTTCCTTCTTGCATTGGCTGCCTGCGGCGGGGGCTCGTCCCCCAGCGCTTCTCCCTCTCCCAGCGGCGACCACATCTCGCTCATCCGAGAAGCCGAGATCAAGGCCGACCTCTACGCCTTGGCGGGCGATCATTTCCGCGGCCGCGAGGCCGGGACACTCGATGAGCTCAAGGCATCGGTCTGGCTCGCCGAGAAGGCCAGGCAGGCCGGGCTCGAGCCGGCCGGCGACGACGGGACGTACTTCCAGTGGTGGCCTCTCTACCGGGTCCAGCTGTCCGCCAGCAGCACCGTGTCGGTCGGATCGACGCAGCTCAGCTACCGCAGGGATTTCCTGGTTTTTCCCCTCAAGACGGCTTTCATCGACGCACCACTCGTGATGGCGGGTGACGGGAAGGCCGCGTCGCTCGCGTCACTCGATCTCGAAGGGAAGGCTGCGGTCGTGCGAATGGGGCCGACGGACCAGCCATTGGCCCCGAACGTCTCGCTCCGCCCCACGCGGTATGCAATGGCCAACATGGCGCAGCGCGTGATGGCGGTCGCCGCGAAGAAGCCAGCCGCGATCGTCTTCGTCTCGGACGCAGTGGCCGATTCGGGATGGGATTTCATTGCCGCGGCAAAGGGGACCTTCGGGATCGAGTACGTCGACAACGTGTATGGACTCGGCGGTCCAGTCCCCATCGTGTGGGTGCATCAGGAAATGCTGCCGCGACTGAGCGAGCCGGGACAGCGCCTCAGGGCGACCCTCCTGGCGGAGCGGTACACCTACCCGTCGGTGAACGTGGTCGCGAAGGTTCGCGGGACCGATCCCGCGGTATCCAACGAGTACGTCCTCTTCAGCGGCCACCAGGACCACGATGGCATCAAGGCGCCGGTCGCGGGCGACTCGATCTGGAATGGCGCGGACGACAACGGCAGCGTGAGTGTCGGCATCCTGGCGATCGGCCGCGCCTGGGCGAAGAACCCGGCGCGCCGTCCCGCGCTCTTCGTCTGGCACGGCGCCGAGGAGAAGGGATTGCTGGGCTCGCGATACTTCGTGAAGAATCCCATCGTGCCGCTGAGCCAGATTGTCGCCGTCCTCAACGCGGACATGATCGGCAACAATTCTCCGGACAGCGCCGGGCTGCTGGGTGCCCAGCCTCCCCACATGAACTCCCGCGAGCTGGCGGACATGGGTCTTCGGGCCAACGATATGGTCACGAAGTTCGCCATCGATTCGCTCTGGGACCGGCCGACCCATCCCGAGGGCTGGTACTTCCGGAGCGATCACGTCCCCTACGCCCAGGCGGGCGTGCCGTCGCTCTACTTCAGCTCGCTGCCGCATCCGCTGTATCACACGCCGAAGGACGACCCTGACCACATCAACTACCCCAAGTTGACGCGGATGGCGCAGTGGATGAGCGCGACAGGGTGGCTGGTCGCCAACGCTCCGGAGCGGGTGAAGCTGTTACCGAAGCCATAGACGAAAACGGCCGCCTCAAGAATGGCCGCCTGTCGGGAAACTCTCCTGGAATCCGATTGTCTGAGTGTAGCCCCCTCACACTCAACCCCTCCAGCAGGAGAGTCCCATGCGACACATGCATTTCCTGGTCGCGACCATTGCCCTGGCGGCATGCCAGGGTGCCGAGACCGCGACCGCGCCGACCGATCCGATGGCCGGCCACCACATGGCCCAAGCGTCGAAGTTCAAGGGCGTGGCCCCGTTGCCAGTGCAGGAGCTGGGCAGGGTCCGCTCGGCGACCGCCAAGTATCACGATGTCCAGAAAGCCCTCGACGCCGGGTATGAGCGGACCGATATCGTCATCCCCAACATGGGCCGGCATTACATCAAGTTCAGCGACATCCCCAACGGCACGATCGACCTGGAGAACCCGGAGATCCTGGTCTACCAGGAAGGTCCCGGTGACCATCTGCGGCTGGTGGCCGTGGAGTATGCGGTCCCGCTCAACCTCGACGAGCCCGAAGGGTTCCCCGGTGATGCGGACGTGTGGACACCGAGCGAGACGTTCGGGCTCTGGCTGCTGCACGCCTGGGTCTGGAAGGACAATCCGGCCGGGATGTTCAACATGACGAATCCCAACGTACCGTGAGCAGTAAGCAGTAAGCAGTAAGCAGTAAGCAGTGAGCAGTAAGCCGTGAACCGTAAGCCGTGAGCCGTGAGCTCCGGCGGGGTGACAGGTGGGGAGTGGAGGTTTCCGCGCCCCGCTTTTCATTATTCCGGCTCACGGCTCACGGCTCACGGCTCACGGCTTACCGCTTGCGCATCGGAGACGAAGATTGTAAACTGAACCATATGGTTCAGTATTCGTCTCGCCTGGATCTGACCTTTGCCGCGGTCTCCGACGCCACCCGGCGGGGGATACTCGAGCGGCTGGGGAAGGGGGAAGCGTCGATCACCGACCTGGCTGTCACCTTCGACATGACCCTCACCGGAATGAAGAAGCACATCCGGGTGCTGGAGGAGTCGGGATTGGTGGCGACGGAAAAGGTGGGACGGGTGCGGACCTGCCGGATTGGGCCCCATCGCATGGACGCGGAGACGAAGTGGATGGAGACCTACCGGGAGATGCTGGAGAGCCGGCTTGACCGCCTCGAGGCGTTCTTGAAAAGCCGTAAGCCGTAAGCCGTGAGCCGTGAGACGCTGAGACGCTGAGACGATGATAACGATGAGACGAAAGGACGAAATCCGATGACAGTCGCAACCAACCCAATGACCATCACCACCCCGGCCGACCGCCAAATGCGAGTCGAGCGGATCTTCGACGCGCCCCGCGACCAGGTATGGCGGGCGTGGACCGAGCCCGACCTCATCAGGCAGTGGTGGGGGCGCGGGCGGATGCTCACGATCGAGCGCATGGAGGTCCGGAAGGGCGGGCACTGGCGCTTCCTCGTCGAGGGCGATCGCGGCACCGAGGGCTTCGAGGGCCGCTACCGCGAGGTTACCCCGCCCCATCACTTCACCTGGACCTTCGAGTGGGATGGCATGCCAGGCTACGTGATCGTCGAGACGATCGAGCTGGTGGACCTCGGCGACAACCGCACCAGGGTCGTGACGACGGCGCAATTCTTCACCAACGAGGAGCGGGACGGATTCATGATGTCGGGCGTCGAGAAGGGCATGGGCGAGAGCTATCTCGCGCTGGACCGGCTGCTTGCCGGAATGGAGTGAATTGAAATGACCACAGCAGAGGTACCGTCCCTCACGACACCCGCCGATCGCGTCATCGTGATCGAACGGACGTTCGACGCTCCGCGCGACCAGGTCTGGCGGGCGTGGACCGAGCCCGAATTGATCGCCCAGTGGTGGGGACGCGGGCGGAAGACGGTCGTCCAGCAGATGGAGGTCCGGAAGGGCGGGCACTGGCACTTCGTCGTCGACGGCAAGAGCGAAACCCAGGGCTTCCGCGGCCGCTACCGCGAGGTCACGCCGCCGAGCCGGTTCGTGTGGACGCTCGAATGGGACGGGATGCCGGGGTATCTCACCATCGACACGGTCGAGCTGGTCGATCTCGGCGACGGAAGGACAAAGCTGATCAATACGTCGCAGTTCCTCACCGACGAGGAACGCGACATGTCGCTCAAGTCAGGGATGATGGAAGGGGTCCGGGACGCGTACCAGGCGCTGGACAAGCTGTTGACGACGCTGTAAGCGGAGAGCGGGCGACCGCGACCGGTGGCCGGATCCGAGGCCGACCCGCCGCGTTGACGACGCCGCGCCACACGGTTCTCACCGCAATGGGATTTTCGGCGCGGCGAGGATTAGCGGCGGGAGGCAGTCGGACCGGCCGCCGAGGCAGGTCGCCCGCCCGCTTCTCAAAGGGACTGAAGCAGCTTATCGAGTGCCAGGTACGCGTCGCGAACGCCTTCCATCATCCCTGACTTGAGCGACATGTCGCGTTCCTCGTCGGTGAGGAACTGCGACGTAT
>DATEOL010000355.1:0-6968 GCA_035274025.1 Gemmatimonadales bacterium
CTCGCGACCGGCGTCGGCACCCAGGGCCAGGGACACTTCACCACCTTCGCGCAGATCGCGGCCGACGCGCTCGGCGTGAACGCCGGCGACGTGCACGTGGTGACGGGAGACACCGGCGCCTTTCACTGGGGCACCGGGACCTTCGCCAGTCGCGGCGCGGTGGTGGCGGGAAGCGCCTGTCACGCCGCGGCGATCGCGGTGCGGAAGAAGGCACTGGCCCTCGCGAGTGAGGTGCTGGGGATGCCGGCGGAGGAGCTGGAAATTGCCGGTGGCACCGTTCGCGCGAAGGAAGTCCCGGGCGTGACCATCACCCTCGGCGAGCTGGCGCGGCGGGCAAATCCGCTGCGGGGCGCGGTCCGACCCGGGACCGAGCCGGGTCTCGAGGCGACCGCCTATTTCGGTCCCGATCGCGGCAGCACCGCGAGCGGAGTGCACGCGATGGCCGTCGAGGTCGATCTCGAGACCGCGGAGGTCGCGATCACGCGATACGTGGTGGTGCACGACTGCGGCCGCGTCATCAATCCCGCCATTGTCGAGGGACAGATCCAGGGCGGCGTAGCGCAGGGAATCGGCAACGCCTTCTTCGAGAAGCTGGTGTACGACGACAGCGGCCAGCTCATGAACGCCTCCCTCATGGATTACCTCATCCCGACCGCGTGCGACGTGCCCAACATCGAAGTCGCGCATCGGGAGACGCCGTCGCCGCTCAATCCGCTTGGGGTAAAAGGGGTAGGCGAGGCGGGATGCATCCCCACCGGTGCCCTGTTCGCCCAGGCGGTGGAAGACGCGCTCGGGCACCTGGGCGTCGAGATCCTGGAAATCCCCCTCAGCCCGAACCGGCTGCACGAGCTGATCGAGTCGGCAAGGAACCGGACGGCATGATCATCGAAGGGGCCCAGGTGTTTGCGGCTGCGCCGGATGTTGTCTGGAATTTTCTGATGGACGCCGAGGTGTTGTCCCGCGTGATGCCCGGTACACGGGACCTCAGGCAAACCGGCGATGGGCAGTACAGTGGGAAGATGGCGGTGAAGATCGGGCCGATCACCGCGGCGGAGTTCGTGCTCGCGATCCATCTCTCCGACATGGACCGCCCCCGTCGCTACGTCATGAACGTGGATGCGAACGGAAAGCTTGGCTTCACCCGAGGCGTTGCCCGGGTGACACTCGTGCCCGAGGGTGCAGGCACCCGGATGGACTATCGCGCCGATCTCCAGATGGGCGGCAAGATCGCCTCGGTGGGGCAGCGCCTTCTCGACCTCGTGAGCCGCACCATGCTCAAGAACGGGATGGAAGCCCTGGTGGCCGAAGTGGATCGCCGGGTTGCCGAGGGGAGTGCATCGTGAAGCCGGCCCGGTTCGAGTATTTCGCGCCGGAATCCCGGGCCGAAGCACTTGAGCTGCTCGCCCAGCACGAGGAGGCGAAGCCCCTGGCGGGCGGGCAGAGCCTGGTGCCCGCGATGAACTTCCGTCTGGCGCGGCCTGCCGTGCTGGTCGACCTCAACCGGATTGCCGATCTCGCTGGAATTACCGTCGATGAGGGCTTGCGAATTGGAGCGATGACGCGACAGGTCGCGCTCGAGCGAAGCGCCGACGTTGCGCACCTGGCGCCACTCGTTGCCGAAGCCATGCCGCACGTGGCGCATGCGCCGATCCGGAATCGCGGGACGGTCGGCGGGAACCTGGCCCACGCCGACCCCGCGTCGGAGCTGCCCGCGGTCATGGTCGCGCTGGGCGCGCGATTCCGGCTGCAATCGTCGGCGGGGGAGCGCTGGGTTCCCGCGGAGAAATTCTTCCTGGGCCTCTTCGCGACCCTCCTCCAGCCGGGAGAGCTGCTGGTGGAGATCGCGATTCCAGCGCCCGCGGCGCCGAGCGGCCACGCATTCACCGAGGTCTCGCGACGGCATGGTGACTATGCGCTCGCCGGAGCTGCAGCCGCCGTTCGGTTGAACCAGCACGGCGAATGTGTCGATGCGCGGGTGGTGCTCTTCGGCGTTGCCGACGGTCCGTGGCTTGCCGTGCGCGCGAACGATCTGCTGCTCCGCGAGAAGCCCGACGCGGATCGGATCGCGGCTGCGGCGGAGTCGGTGCGGGCTGACGTCGACCCCCCATCCGACATCCACGCCTCCGGCTCCTATCGGCGCCACCTCGCCGGCGTATTGACCCGCCGGGTGCTGGAGCGCGCGTTCAGCCGCGTGCGGGTTTCCGCATGAGTGCCCATCCCGACGTGGTCGACGCCCAGGAAGCGGTACCCCAATCCGAGCTCTACAACCCGGACCTCGCTCCGACCTCCTACTGGACCCGGACCTGGAACGGCTGGCACCTCGCGTCGCTCTGGATCGGCATGAGCGTCTGCATTCCGACCTACATGCTCGCGGCGAGCCTGATCCAGGCGGGGCTGAACTGGTGGCAATCCCTGCTCGCCATCCTGCTCGGGAACCTGATCGTCCTGGCGCCGATGCTGATCAACGGCCACGCGGGCACCCGCTACGGCATCCCGTTCCCGGTCTACGCCCGTGCCGCATTCGGTGTACGGGGCGCGCACGTTCCCGCACTCCTGCGCGGCCTGGTGGCATGCGGGTGGTTCGGCATCCAGACCTGGGTGGGAGGCCTCGCAATCGCCGAGCTGCTCGGCATCATGTGGCCGGCGTACCGCGAGCTCGGCGGCGCCTGGACATTCATGGGCCAGGGACTGCCTACCTACACCGGGTTCGCTGTCTTCTGGCTCATGAACGTGTACTTCGTGCACGCGGGCACCGAATCGATCCGCTGGCTCGAGACCATCTCAGCGCCGTTCCTGATCGTCGTCGGGCTCGGCCTGCTCTGGTGGGCCATCGACCAGGTGGGTGGACTGGCGCCGATCCTCGCGCAAACCAACGCGGTCGCGGCCGCAGCGCCCCGACCGCCGGGAGGGTTTGCTCTCGGGCTCTTCCTGCCCTGGGTGACGGCGATGGTAGGGTTCTGGGCGACGCTCGCGCTCAACATCCCGGATTTCACCCGCTTCGCGCGCTCGCAGCGCGACCAGGTCTTCGGCCAGGCCGCCGGCCTCCTCACCACGATGCCGCTCTTCTCCTTCATCGGCCTCGCGGTGACCGGTGCGACGATCATCCTCTACGGCCACGCAGTCTGGAATCCGGTCGAGCTGGTCGGTCGGCTCGCGGTGGACGGCAATTCGAAGCTGCTCGCCGGGTTCGCGCTCATCGTGATCCTGGTGGCGACCCTCACCACCAACATCGCGGCGAACATCGTGGCGCCCGCGAATGCGCTGGCCAACCTGAACCCGCGGCGGATCGGCGCCAAGCTCGGTGGCTACATCGCCGCCGTCATCGGTGTGGTGCTCCTGCCGTGGAGGCTCCTCGACGCGTACCAGACCTGGCTGCTCAGCTATTCCGGCCTGCTCGGCGCGGTGGGTGGAATCCTGGTGTGCGACTACCTCGTGATCCGGCGACTCCAGCTCAAGCTGGACGACCTCTACCGCGTGAATGGCGCCTACAGCTACCGGAACGGATTCAATCGCAAGGCGCTGATCGCCCTGCTGGTCGGGATCGTGGCCGCGCTTGCCGGCCTCTTCGCGCCGGGCCTCGCGTTCCTCTTCCACGGCGCCTGGTTCACGGCGGGATTCTCCTCGTTCATCGTGTACTACATCCTCATGCGCAGGGAGGCGTGATGCGGATCTTCGATCTGTCCCAACCGCTCAACCAGGAAGTCTCCTTCTGGCCGTACTACCCGCCCTTCGAGGTGAAATACATCAAGCGGAAGGCGGAGCACGGGGTCAATGCGCAGTACATCCAGACCTCGAACCACATGGGAACCCACCTCGATGCGCCGCGCCATTTCGTGACCGCGGGTCGCACCATCGACGAGATCCCGGTGGAATGGCTCTGCGGACCAGGCGCCATCGTCGACCTTCGCGACCAGATGGGCGACCTCGGTGTCTATACGCCGAAGATGATCGAGGACCGGGTCGAGATCCGGCCCGGCGACCTGCTGATCCTGCATACCGGGTGGCACAAGCACGCGCAGTTCGGTGCCGAGCCCGACGAGGAGCGCTACATCCACATGCATCCCGGCGCGCATCCCGACATGGTGCCGTGGCTGCTCGACAAGAAGATCCACATCTGGGGCGTGGACTGCGTGTCCACCGATCATCCGATGAACCTTCCGATCGGGCGATTCCTGGGGAAGGGAATGCACGGGCAGTGCGACCGGGTGCGGAAGCGGGCCGAAGAGCTGTACGGTGGTCCGGAGGGAGTCGCACGACTCTTCCCCGACTCGGCGTACCAGCTCACCCACAACGCGCTCTTCCCGCACGACTGCATGCACATCGAGAACCTGGGCGGGTCGATCGACGCACCCGAGCTCCAGAACACGCGCTGCATCATCGGGACGTTCCCCTGGAAGTTCCGTGGCGGCGAGGCGGCGTTCTGCCGGACGGTCGCGTGGCAGGGCGAGTGGCCCAGGAACCCGTAATGGATCTCGTCGATCTTCCCGCGGTAGAGCTGGCCCGGCGCGTCCGGTCGGGCGAGCTCTCGCCCGTCGAGCTCATCGAGGCGACGCTCGCGCGGGTCGACATCGTGAATCCCCACCTCAATGCGATCGTGACCCTGAACGAGCGCGCCCTCGATGAGGCGCGGGCGCTCGAGGCGCTGATCGCGCGCGGCGAGGATCCCGGTCAGCTCGCCGGACTCCCGGTCGGCATCAAGGACGTGACCCCGGTTGCGGGGCTCCGCACGACCTACGGCTCGCCGCTCTATCGCAATCACGTGCCGATGCACGACGCGGTGGTGGTGCAGCGGCTCCGCGCCGCGGGCGCCATCATCCTCGGCAAGACCAACTGCCCCGAGTTCGCCGCGGGCGGCAACACCTGGAACGATGTCTTCGGTCGCACCCGGAACCCGTGGAACCCGGCGCTGAGCGCGGGCGGCTCGACCGGCGGTGGCGCGGCTGCGCTTGCGACCGGGATGATCGCGCTCGCGGAAGGAACCGACCTCGGCGGCTCGCTTCGCATTCCCGCGTCATTCTGCGGTGTGGTAGGCATCCGGCCAACCGTCGGTGTCGTTCCCACCTGGCCGTCCGACTGGGGCTGGGACACGCTGATGGTGACGGGTCCCATGGGACGGAACTCGGCGGACGTGATGCTCGCGCTCGATGCGATGGCAGGGGCCAGCGCGTTCGCACCGTTCGGGCCGGTGGCACACCGTGGTGCGACGCCGAAAGAGAAGGAGGCGATCCTCGCGTGCTACTGCCCCGATGTCGCCGGGATCATGATCGATCCCACGATCGAGGCGGTGTGCTCCGACGCGGTCGACGCGCTGGAAGGGAATGGCGCGAGCGTCGAGGAGATCGAGTTCGACCTCTCCTGGTCGCGCGAAGCATTTCTCGCCCTGCGAGGCCACTGGTTCGTCACCATGATGTTCTCCCGCCTCGACCGGCTCGACGAGTTCGGTGTCAACGTGCGCAACAACACCCGGTCAGGGCTCGAAGTCTCGATGTACGACCTGGCCCGCGCCGAGGCGGCGCGCGGCAGGATGTGGGACCAGTTCCGCCGGCTCTTCGACACCACCGACGTGCTGCTCACTCCGACGATGGCGGTGCCACCCTTCCCGGTGGAGCAGAACTACCCCGATGCCATCGCAGGTCGTCCCATGCAGACCTACATCGACTGGCTCGCGCCGACGTTCGTGCTGAGTATGTCGGGGTTGCCGGTCGCGTCGGTTCCCTGCGGCCTCGATGCGAACGGGCTCCCCGTGGGTCTCCAGATCGTCGGCCGCCCGCACGAGGAAGCCCGGGTGCTGGCGGTTGCCGCGCGGATCCAGGCGCTCTGTCCCATTGGTTTGCCTTCTCTCGATTTCCGCTCGAACGGCGGTTGAGGCGGATAGGGCGGATAGGGCGGATAGGGCGGATAGGATCCCAACCGCCCCAACCGCCCCAACCGCCCCAACCGCCCCAACCGCCTAAACCGCCTCAACCGCCTCAACCGCCTAACCGCCTAACCGCCCAACCGCCGGCGCCGGTATAGCTTTAGGAGCCATGCCGGCATCCCAATGACCGAGCTGCTTCGACAGCACCTGCAGAACGCGCTCAGCCCCACGTACTCCCTCGAGCGGGAGCTGGGTGGGGGCGGGATGTCCCGCGTTTTCGTGGCGACCGAGGTTGCGCTCGGTCGTTTGGTGGTGGTGAAGGTCATAACCCCCGAGCAAACCGAGGGGGTGAGCGCCGAGCGGTTCGCTCGCGAGATGAAGATGGCCGCGCGACTGCAGCAGGCGAACATCGTGCCGGTGCTGACCACCGGCGTCGCCGGCGGCCTCCCGTACTACACCATGCCGTTCGTCGCCGGCGAGTCGTTGCGCGCGCGACTGCAGACCGGGGTGCCTGTTCCCATCTCCGAAGCGGTGAACATTCTCCGTGACGTGGCGCGCGCGCTCGCGTTCGCCCACGCGCAGGGCATCGTGCACCGCGACATCAAGCCCGAGAACATCCTGCTTTCCGGCGGCGCGGCCGTGGTGACCGACTTCGGGATCGCGAAGGCGTTCAGCGCGTCGCGGACCGCGACGACGAGTATCGACACCGGAACGCTTACGCGCGCCGGGTACGCCGTGGGCACACCGGCCTACATGGCTCCGGAGCAGGTGGCCGCGGACGCCTCCGTCGACCACCGTGCCGATCTGTACGCGTGGGGACTGGTTGCCTGGGAGCTCCTCGCGGGCAGGCATCCCTTCGAGGAAGCGAAGTCGGGGCAGGCGCTGATCACGGCCCAGCTCACCCGGATGCCGCCCGACGTGAAGAGCCTGCGCGGCGATGTTCCCCCCGCGCTCAGCCGGCTGATCGAGAAGTGCCTCGCGAAGGAGCCGGAGGAGCGGGTGGCCTCCGCGTCGGACATCATTGCATCGCTCGACCTGGTCAGCACCACCGGTGGCGGCATACCCACCCGCGCGGTCAGGGTGAGCTCGCGCCGGAAATACCCAATCGCGG
>DATEOL010000356.1:0-8857 GCA_035274025.1 Gemmatimonadales bacterium
GCCTTCGCGCTCAGCTCCATACGTTCTGAGTTCGGCCTGACGGCCGGGCAGGCGGGAGCGCTGGCGTCGGTTACCCTCGTTGCCGCGGCGGTCGGCGGCATCGGAGCCGGCGTGCTGGCGGACCGGTTCGGGCGGGCGCGAATCCTCCGCGTGGCCGTGCTGACCTACTCGGTCTTCACCGCGCTCACCGCGACCGCGAGCAGTGTGTGGCAGCTCGTCCTCTGGCGGACGCTGCTCGGGCTGGGGATGGGGGGCGAATGGTCGGCGGGGTCGGTGCTGGTGGCGGAGACCTGGCAACCGGAGCATCGCGGCAAGGCCGTGGGCGTGATGCAATCGGGGTGGGCCGTCGGTTATATCATCGCCGCGGCGCTCGCGGCCTTGATCCTGCCGCGCTTCGGCTGGCGGCCCCTGTTCCTGATCGGTGTGCTTCCCGCCCTGCTCGCGCTCTGGATCCGGCGCAACGTGCCGGAGCCCGCGCGCTGGACTCCGGGGACCGGCAGCTCCTGGATCGAAAACTTCCGCGCCGTGTTCGGACCCGCCCTGCTCGCGCGGACGCTCACTGCGACACTCATCGCGACACTGCTCCTCTTTGCGTACTGGGGACTCTTCACCTGGGTGCCGACATTCCTCGCCGCCCCGGCTGATCAGGGCGGAGCCGGGATGGGGGTCGTCAGGTCGACCGGGTGGATCGTGCCGATGCAGCTCGGCGCGCTGGCGGGCTATCTGTCGTTCGGATTCCTGGCTGATCGATTCGGGCGGCGGCCGGTGTTCCTGGTGTTCGTGCTTGCGAGCGCGGTGATCGTGCCGGTCTACGGCGCGGCGGCGCGGGACGCGACGCTGTTGATGCTGCTGGGTCCGCTGGTCGGCTTCTTCGGGCACGGATACTTCAGCGTGTTCGGGGCGATGCTGGCGGAGCTCTATCCCACGAAGCTGCGCGCGACGGCGCAGGGATTCTGCTACAACGCGGGACGGGCCGTGTCGGCATTTGCCCCCGCGGCGATCGGGGCGATCGCCGATGCGCGGGGCCTGGGCGGAGCGCTGGGCTTCACCGCGATGTTCTATGTCTTCGCCGGGTTGATGATCTTCCGGCTTCCGGAGACGCGTGGGCGGGAGCTGGAGTGACCTGGCAACCTGGTGACCTCGCGAGCTGGCGATCCGAACGGCTGTTTAATCGCCAGATCTCCAGATCACGAGCTCACCAGATCATTTCCCTTTGGGCGGAAACTGCTGGAACATCTTCGCCACGGCCTCGGCGATCCGGTTGCCTGACGGCGTCTTGCCGGTGAAGACGTCCCGCCCGATTCCTCTCCAGATCAGCTCCGATGCCTTGCTGTCGGCGACATCCACGACGAGGCTCCGGGGCTGGTAGTCGCTGTGAAAGCCCCGCGAGTACGCGACGCCGCCCCCCGGAAACCATCTCCCCCAGGCGTAGCCGTAATAGGAATTCGCGGTCGTGACGTCGAGCGGGCCATCGAGGGCGGCATGCCATCCCACCCGAAACTCCGGGTTGGTCTCGGTGAACTGGTACCCGAGCGAGACGAGTCTTGCCTCGATGGCCTGCTCCACGAGGCCCTGCACCGCGCTGTCGGCCCGGCCGGCCGCGCCGGCCGGCGCCCGGAGCCAGTTCCAGGTCTTGTACGCCGACATCTTCGGGGTTGCGAGGGGGTCGTAGTCGGTGTTGACGTGAATGCTGCCGCCGCCACCGCCACCCCCGCCGCAACCTGCCAACAGGGCCAGAACGGCAAGACCGAGTGAGACCCGACCCATCAGTATGCTCCGAGCGTGAAGTAGAGTGGAGTCTATAATTCAAAGCCCATAACTGCGAGCGCTGCCATGTCCGTGACGCTGGGCCTCCTCGACCGGCTCGACCGTCGGTACCGGCTGATCGTGGGACTGGCCGCGCTGGTGGTCATCGCGGCAGGAATCCGCGAGGCGGGCCCGGTCCTGGACGGCCTGTTGCTGGCGCTCCTTCTCACGGTGCTGGTCCTGCCCGCCTTCGACGCGCTTCGACGCCGTGGTCTCTCGAAGGGCATCGCCATCACGATCACCACGCTGCTCCTCATCGGCCTCGCCGTCGCGCTGCTGGGTTTCCTGGGCGTGACCGGCACGGAGCTGGTGCAGGTGCTTCCTGGCTACCAGGAGAAACTCGAAGTCTACCGGCACAATCTCGAGAACCTTCTCCTGGCCCGGGGGATTCAGCCCGACAAGGTCCTTTCCCTCGACCTGATCAACCCTTCCCGCTTGCTGGGCTTGGCCGCCACCATTCTCTCGAGCGTGGGACAGGTGATGAGTCAGGCGATCCTGCTCATCCTGATCGTCGCGTTCATCCTGGTCGAGACGGGCTCCCGGGGTGAAGCCCTGGCGCCAGGAGGGGTCTTCGCGCTGATGGCCCGTGACGTCCGTGAGTACCTGGTGCTCACGGCTGCCACCGGCTTCGGGTTCTCGGTCATCGTCTATTTCTTCATGCTGTTGATGGGGACCGACCTGGCGCTGGTCTGGGCGGTGCTCGCCTTCGTGATGAACTTCGTGCCCAGTATCGGCATGTTGCTCTCCCTGATTCCGCCGGTCCTCCTCACGCTGCTCGAGTCGGGATGGCAGCGCGCGCTGGTGATCCTCGCGGGGTTCCTGATCCTCAATTTCGTGATCGACAACATCATCAAGCCGAAGATCATGCAGCGGGGACTCGACGTGTCGCCGCTGCTGTCGCTGCTCTCGCTGATCGTCTGGAGCTTCCTGCTCGGACCGATCGGCGCGCTGCTCGCGCTGCCGCTGACCATCGCCCTGCGCCGTCTCTGGCAGGACCCGCCGGTGACTTCCTCACCTCCTGTCGTCGTCGCCACCGGACCAGGCGAGCCCGTCGTGGTCTCTGTACCCCCGCAATCCTGAGGACAGCGATGCTTCGCAAGAAGGAACTGAAGGCGCTTCGAGTGCCTCCCGGAGGCAAGTTCCGCCTCGCTGATCGCGATCCCGGCAAGGCGATGGTTCCCGAGCTCGACGACCGCGACAAGGCCGAGGAAACGGCGAGGCGCTTCCTGCGGGAGAACCTCGACGAGTTGTCCGACGCGCAGGAAACGCTCTGGGCCAACGACGTGTACTCGGTCCTGGTCGTGCTGCAGGCGATGGATACGGCCGGCAAGGACGGGATCATCAAGCACGTGATGTCGGGGATCAATCCGCAGGGGTGTGAGGTGACGTCGTTCAAGCGGCCGTCGGAGGAGGAGCTGGACCACACCTACCTGTGGCGCTGCATGAAGGCGCTTCCCGAGCGTGGAAAGATCGGCATCTTCAACCGCTCATACTATGAAGAGGTGCTGGTCGTGAGGGTCCACCCGGAGATCCTCGCGCGCCAAAAGCTCCCAGCAGGAAAACAGGGGAAGAAATTCTGGGCCGAGCGCTACGACGACATCAACCGGTTCGAGCGGCACCTGGTCCGGAACGGGACGATCGTGCTCAAGCTCTTCCTCCATATCTCCAAGAAAGAGCAGCGGAAGCGGCTGCTTGCCCGGCTCGAGAATCCCGACAAGCACTGGAAATTCGAGCTGGCCGACCTCGGCGAGCGGAAGCTCTGGGACCAATACGCCGAGGCGTACGAAGAAGCGATCGCCGCGACCAGCACGCCCTGGGCTCCGTGGTACGTAATCCCGGCTGATCACAAGTGGCCGGCCCGTGCTCTGGTGGCGCAGCTTCTGACGACGACCATCACCCGGCTCAGGCTCAAGGTGCCCGAGGTGCCGAAGGAACAGCTCCGGAAGTTTGCCGCCGCGAAGCGGGAGCTCACCTCGGAGGGAAAGTGAGGCGGACGGAGCACGGAGCACGGGGCACAGAGCACAGGAAACTGTCCCTGGTTTCCGTGCCCTGTGCCCTGTGCGCTGTGCTCTCGGGCTGTGGAGGATCGTCTATCGTGAACCCGGCCCCGTCGGATCTCGCGAAGGCCGCGCCCGACAGCTTCGACGTGCGCTTCGAGACGTCCAAGGGTCCGTTCGTCATGCGGGCGCACCGGGACTGGTCGCCGCTCGGCGTCGACCGCTTCCACTACCTCACGCGGAAGGGGTTCTACGACGGGGTCTACTTCCATCGCGTGGTGGGTGGATTCGTCGCGCAGTGGGGCCTTCCCGGCGCGCCGCCGCTCGACTCGGTGTGGCAAGCGAGAACGATTCCGGACGAGCCGGTCAAGGTGTCGAACACCCGGGGTCGGATCGCCTATGCGCGCGGCGGCCCAAACACCCGGTCGATCCAGCTCTATGTGAGCCTGGCCGACAACGCGCGGCTCGATACGATCAACACGTTCGGCTTCCCGCCGATCGGGGAGGTCGTCTCCGGAATGGAGGCGGTGGACTCGCTCTATTTCGGCTACAGCGGCACGCGAACTGACCGACTGCCCGGACCGTCGCAGGATTCGATCCGGATCGTGGGCAATGTCTACCTGCAGCGGAACTTCCCCCGCCTCGATCGGATCGTGAAGGCGAGTATCATCCAGAAATGGTAAGCCGTGAGCCGTAAGCCGTAAGCCGTGAGCCGTGAGCCGTGAGCCGTAAGCCGTGAGCCGTGAGCCGGTGGCTGCCCGCTGCCAGCTCCGTATCTTTCAGATCTTCCCTCGAAGCCGGACGCCGTACCATGCCATCAACTCGACTCGTAACCGCCCTAACCGCCCTAACCGCCCTAACCGCCACCTCCGCCAGCGCCCAGCGAACGGTCAAGCCTCCACTACATGGCCGCCACTGGATGGCGATCACCGGCAAACCGCTGGGCGCCACGGCCGGCGCGATGATGTTCACCCGCGGGGGCAATGCGGTCGATGCGACGGCGGCGATGCTCGCCGCGGTGTGCACCATGTGGGATACGCTCTCGTGTGGCGGTGAGACCCAGGCCCTCATCTGGCACCCCGGACTCAAGAAAGTCATCGGCATCAACGCCCTTGGCGTGGCGCCGACGGGCGCGACCCCTGAGTTCTATCGCGCGAAGGGATTCAAGAATCCCCCGGAGTTCGGGCCCCTGGCCGCGGTGACGCCGGGCACTCCGGGCGGCCTGATGGTGATGCTCGCCGAATACGGGAAGTTGTCGCTCGCGGAGGTACTGGCTCCGGCGATCCAGATGGCTGACGGATATCCGATCGAAGCCCAGGCCGCGAACCTGATCGAGACCTACAAGACCAAGTACAAGGAGTGGCCCTACGCCGCGAAAGTGATGCTCACCCACCCGGGCGAAGCGCGCGAGGCGCCGGAACCGGGGGAGGTGTTCACCCAGGCCGACCTCGCAGCCACGTTCCGCAAGCTGGTGGAGACGGAGCAGGCCGCGCGCCAGGCGGGGAAGAGCCGGAAGGAGGCGATCTACGCCGCCTATGACCGCTTTTATCGCGGCGACATCGCCCAGGAAATCGCCCGCAGCGTCCAGGAGCAGGGTGGACTCATCACCGTCGCCGACCTCGCCAACTGGAAGGTGAAAATCGAGGAGCCGGTCTCCACCACATACAAGGACATCACGGTCTACAAGCTTCCCTTCTGGCAGCAGGGGCCGGCAATGCTCCAGGCACTCAATATCCTGGAGCCGGTCGACCTCAAGTCGATGGGATTCAATTCCCCCAAATACCTGCACACGCTCTATCAATCGATCAGCCTCGCCTTCGCCGATCGCGACTTCTACTACGGCGATCCGTACTTCCCACCGGAAGAGCCGGCCAGGGGGCTGCTTTCCAAGGAATACGCCAAGCAGCGCCTGGCGCAGATCAACTGGGAGAAGAACGATCCGGCGATTCGTCCCGGCGATCCCTATCCCTTCCAGGGTGAGACCAATCCGTTCAAGGCATTACTGGCCAAGTGGACCGTCATGGGCACGGGCGATGTGGCGCCCGAGAGTGGCCAGCAGGATCGACCGCCCCCGGCCAGTGACGAGAAGTTCTTCGAATCGTTCTATGCCGGGACGACCTCGATCCAGGCGGCGGACGAAGAAGGATGGGTCGTATCGGTGACACCGAGCGGCGGTTGGATACCCGCGGTGATCGCCGGGAATACTGGAATCGGCTTGTCGCAGCGGGCCCAGAGCTTCGTAACCGACGAGGCCGACGGGCCGTTCAACGTCATCACGCCAGGCAAGCGTCCCCGGGTGACCCTTACGCCGACCCTGGCGCTGAAGGATGGCGCCCCGTTCCTCTCCTTCGCGGTGCAGGGCGGGGATAGCCAGGACCAGAACCTGCTGCAGTTCTTCCTCAACATGGTGGAATGGGGAATGACGGTGCAGCAGGCGGTCGAGGCCCCGAACATGAACAGCTACCAGATGCGCAGCTCCTTCGGGGCGCATGAGTCCCGACCGGGACGGATGCTGGTGGCGTCGAGCACGCCCGATTCGGTGCAGGCCGCGCTCAAGTCGATGGGCTACACGCTCGAGCTGCAGCGGCTCACGTCGGGACCGATCAACGCGATCTTCTTCGATGCCCGGCACCGCACGATGTGGGGCGGGTCGAGCAATCACGGGGAAGATTACGGGATCAGCTGGTAAGGCCGCCGTGGTGCCACGGGTGCGGGCGACCTGCCTCGGCGACCGACCCGGCTACCTCCCGCCGCTAATCCTCGCCGCGCCGCGGATCACTGCGTGCCGTATTCTCGCGAACAGCGCGGCTCGTCAACGCGGCGGATCGGCCCCGGGCCGGTCACCGGTCGCTGTCGCCCGCCGATGGAATACAGGTGCGCTCAGCTAGCAGCTAGTAGCTAGCAGCCCCCGCTAGTACTTTCGTGAACCGTGACAGATCCCCGTTTTCCCATCGGCGCCTTCGTGCGCCCACTGATGCTGGAGCCCGACGAGCGTCGGGCGGCGATCGAACAGATTCGCGCCACGCCGTCTCATTTCCGGGCCGCTGTCGGCGGGCTCGATGAGCGGCAGATCGATACGCCATACCGTCCCGGAGGCTGGACGCTGCGCCAGGTCGCGCACCACCTGCCGGACAGTCATCTCAATGCCTACATCCGGTGCAAGCTTGCCGTGACCGAGGATGTCCCGACGATCAAGCCCTACGATGAGGCGGCGTGGGCACGACTGCCGGACTCGCGGCTGTGCATCGACGTCTCGCTGCGACTGCTGGACGCTGTTCACGAGCGGTGGGTGGCACTCCTCGACAGCCTCTCCGAAGGCGAGTGGGAGCGGACCTTCGTGCACCCCGAAGTCGGCGTCACCCGGCTCGACCAGCTCGTGGCCCTCTACGCCTGGCATGGACGGCATCATGTCGGTCACGTCACGTCGTTGCGGGAACGCATGGCCTGGTAACGATGGCGTGGATCGAGACCGTCGACCCGGATGATGCCGAAGGTCCGCTCAAGGACCTGTACCAGCGCGCCTTCAAGCGAGCAGGCCGGCTCTGGCACATCCTGCGGCTCCAGAGTGGCAACGCCGAGGTCCTCAAGGCGTCGACCGACCTGTATCTCACCATCATGTACGGCAAGTCACCGCTGTCGCGCGGCCAGCGCGAAATGCTGGCGGTGGTCGTGTCGCGCACCAACGGGTGTCACTATTGAATTCACGCGCACGCGCACGACCTCCGTGTCGAGGTCGCCGATTTCGGGATGCCTGACGCCACGGCGGGTGACGATTTCGTGGACCGGGTCGCGCGCAACTGGCGGACCGCGGGCCTCGACGCCCCCAACGTCGCCCTCTGCGAGTACGCCGAGGCCCTGTCGACGACTCCGGCGGAGATGGGGCCCGAGGGGGTGGAGCGCCTGCGAGCGGCGGGGTTCGACGATCGCGCCATCCTCGACGCGACGCAGGTGATCTCATACTTCAACTACATCAACCGGATTGCCGACGGGCTGGGCGTGGACCGGGAAACCTGGATCAGGGCGTGGGGCGATGCTGACGGTTGAGGAGCTGAATGCGAGGTCGGAGCAGCTCGGGTCGGATCCCGTGCTGCAGGGACTCGCTACGGCGGTGCGCTCCCGCGTCGAGCGGATCCTTCGCGAACCGCCGCCGATTCCGGTTCACAAGGCGCTGCTCTCGCGCGCGGGCGGCACCTGCCCGCACGACGGCGCGCCGCTCCGCTTCGATCCCTGGCAGCCGACCGCCCATACCTGCACCCGATGCGGCCGGGTCGTCACCGGTGACCGTCACGACCGCCACTGGGCGCGGGCGGGTCACCTGTGGGTCGCGGAGCGTATCGCCGATCTCGCGACCCTCGCGGCCCTCGAGGGAGACGAAGCCGCGGGAGCCCGGGCGCGCGAGCTGCTGGCGAAGACTTCCGCGATCTACCAGGAGCTTCCCAACCGCGACAACGTACTCGGTCCCACTCATCTCTTTTTCTCGACCTATCTCGAGAGCCTCTGGATCACCAGTTGGCTCGCCGGCGCCACGATTCTCCGCCAGGCCGACCTGCTGGACGACGAGACCGCCGGAGCGGTCGATGCCGTGGCCGAGGAATCGGCGGGGCTGATCGGCGAATTCAATGAGGGCCTCTCCAACCGGCAGGTCTGGAATGCGTCGGCGCTGATCGCGCTGGGCGCCTGGTTCGGTGACGAGGAGCTGACCCAGAATGCGGTGGAATCGCGGACCGGGTTGCTCGGTCTCCTCACCGAGGGATTCCAGGGCAGCGAAGCCGCGTGGTGGGAAGGAGAGAACTACCATCTCTTCGCGGCGCGGGGCATCACCCTGGGGCTCTCGTGGGCCCGTCTCGCGGGGTTCGACCTCCTTGCCGAGGAAGAGCTCCGGGCGCATTACCGGAACGCGATGCTCGCGCCGTCTCTCACCGCGCTTCCCGACCTGACCTATCCGGCACGGAAGGATTCCCGCTACGGCGTCTCGCTGGCCCAGCCTGCGCACCTGGAATCGTGGGAGATCGCGCGCGGCATGCTCGATCCCGATCCGGGATTCGATGCGTGGC
>DATEOL010000357.1:0-5493 GCA_035274025.1 Gemmatimonadales bacterium
AATGTCCGGCCTCACGGGCTTTCCGGTGCATCACCATCGCCTCCTCGGTTCTTCCCATCCGGTCGAGGAGCCTTCCCAGCAGTTTGTATGCCCGGGGGTCGTCCGGGGCCAATTCGCTGGCCCGCATGAGGTTCTGCAGCGCCCGCTCCATCTGGCCCGCGTGGTACCAGGCTTCCCCAAGGTGAAACGCGACGTCGGCCCGCTGGGGGTCGAGCGACTGGGCACGCGCCAGCTCCTGGAGGGCGTCGGAGGGTCTCCCCCGCCGGAGCAATGACAGGCCGAGGTGGAGCACCGCATCCACCGAGTCGGGGGCCATCGTAATCGCGGCCTTGAGCTCCTCCTCGGCCTCGGCGTGACGACCGATACGACCGAGCAGCGCGCCGCGCTGAACCCGCAACGCGGCGTTCCCTCCCGTGGCTCGGATCCCGTCCTCGAGCTCTTCCAGCGCGGTGGCTTCCTCACCGCTCGCCTCCAGCAGCTCCGCGAGACGGACGCGGAGCCGCACGTTGCCGGATTCCTCGCCGAGCGACTGGCGGAGCACCATGATCGCATCGAGCCGACGTCCGAGTCCCTCCAGATCGCGCACCCGGACCAGGACGCGCGCATCAGGTGGCTCGTCGATTCTCGAGCTGAATTCAGCCATCAAGGAGGGCGGGAAGTCCGCCGCCAACGGGAAGAGCGCCGACCCCTCGTCTGCAGCAGCCTCACCCGCGTCCCCCTCGAGCGCGAGAGGATCGAAGCCGAGATCGGCGTCGTCACTGCCGGTGACACGGCGGGAATAGAGGTGCATGCTGAAATAAGGCCTAATGGCTTAAAGGCCTAAAGGCCCAGAGTCCCATGGTCCTAGCTCCTTAGGTCTTTAGGTCTTTAGAGCGTCTCCCGAGGGTTGAATAAACACCGAAGGCGGCCTAGCTTCCCCTGGCTATGGCTCAGGAAAGCCTGATCGTCCGCGGTGCCCGGGAGCACAACCTCCAGAACATCACGGTCGAGATTCCCCGGAACCAGCTCACGGTCATCACCGGGCTGTCGGGATCTGGAAAATCTTCCCTCGCGTTCGACACGATCTACGCCGAGGGACAGCGCCGCTACGTCGAGTCCCTCTCCGCCTACGCCAGGCAGTTCCTTGGCCTCATGGAGAAGCCCGACGTGGATTCGATCGAGGGACTCTCTCCCGCGATCTCCATCGAGCAGAAGAGCACCGGACACAATCCGCGGTCGACGGTCGGCACCGTCACCGAGATCTACGACTACATGCGCCTGCTCTGGGCGCGCGTGGGTGTACCGCTCTGCCCCAATGATGGGACGCCGGTCAGCCGCCAGAGTCCTTCGCAGATGGCGGACACCATCCTGCAGTGGCCCGAGGGAACCCGGATCGAGATCGTGGGACCGGTGGTGCGGGGCCGGAAGGGTGAGTTCAAGGACCTCTTCGAGGACTTCCGCAAGCGTGGCTTCGTCCGGGTCCGCGTCGATGGCGAGACCTGGGAGCTCGACAAGGTTCCCACGCTCAATCGCCGGCAGAATCATGACGTCGCGGTGGTGGTGGACCGGCTGGTGGTGCGCGAGAGCGATCGCGGCCGCCTGGTGGATTCGCTGGAAACGGCGTTGAAAGTGGCGGACGGTGTGGTTGAAGTCCGGCGGTCCGACGGCCCGACGGTCCGACGGTCCGACGGTCCGACGGTCAGACGGTCGGACACTCAACTGTTCAGTGAACGCCTGTCGTGCCCCCAGTGCGGCCACTCCTTCGCCGACCTCGAGCCGCGGCAATTCTCCTTCAATTCACCGTTCGGCACCTGCCCGTCGTGCCACGGTCTCGGCACGCGGCGCGAAGCGAATCCCGAGCTGCTGCTCGGCGATCCCTCGATCTCGATCCTCGAGGGTGTCGTCCTGCCGTGGGGCGAGCCGAGCGGATACCTGCGAAAGATCGTGCTCCCCACGCTGGCGCGCGCCTTCAAGTTCGATCCCAACGCGCCGTGGAAGAACCTCCCCGAGCCCGCGAAGAACGCCATCCTCAAAGGCGTCCCCGGCCGCAAGTTCAAGTTCGTCGCGGAGGGGAGCCGCTCGGGCGAGTACGAGAGCGAGTGGGAAGGGGTCCTCAAGAACGTCGAGCGCCGCTATCACGAGACCACGAGCGACGCGGTCCGGGTCCAGCTCGACGAGTTCATGGTCGAGATGCCCTGCGCCGCGTGCGGGGGCCGGCGACTCAAGCCGGAGAGCCTCTCGGTCCTGGTCGCGGGCAGGAACATCGGCGAAGTCGTCGAGTACTCGGTCGACGAATCCCTGGCCTACTTCGAGGGCATTCCCCTCGGTCGCGGAATCGCCAACGGCGTCGATCCGGAAATCGCCGGACCCATCGTCAAGGAGATCGCCGGGCGCCTGCGGTTCCTTCGGGACGTCGGTCTCGAGTACCTGACCCTGGGCCGCGCGGCGGGGACGCTTTCGGGAGGGGAGGCGCAGCGCATCAGGCTGGCGACCCAGATCGGATCGCGGCTGGTCGGCGTCCTCTACATCCTCGACGAGCCCAGCATCGGCTTGCACCAGCGCGACAACGCGCGACTCCTCTCCACGCTCATGGGGCTTCGCGATCTCGGCAATACCGTGCTTGTCGTCGAGCACGACGAAGAAACCATTCGCGCCGCCGAGCACGTGGTGGACCTCGGTCCGCGCGCGGGACGCCACGGGGGACAGGTCGTCGCCGAGGGGACGATCGACAAGGTGATCGCCCATCCGCGCTCGCTCACCGGGCGCTACCTCCGCGGCGAGCTCCGGGTGCCGGTCCCTTCGGGCCGTCGACAGTCGAAGGTCGACCGTCGACTGCGTATCGTGGGTGCCAGGGCGAACAACCTGCAGAACCTCACCGTCGACATTCCGCTCGGCGTGTTCACGACGGTGACCGGCGTGTCGGGTTCCGGGAAGTCGACCCTCGTCACCGAGATCCTGTATCGCGCGCTGGCGCGCCACCTCTATCGTGCCAAGCTGGTGCCCGGCCCGCACACCCGGATCGAGGGACTGGAGCAGGTCGACAAGGTCATCGAGATCGACCAGAGCCCGATCGGCCGGACGCCGCGCTCGAATCCGGCAACCTACACCGGCCTCTTCACGCCGATCCGCGAGCTGTTCGCCCAGCTGCCCGATTCCAAGTTGCGGGGATATGGACCGGGGCGCTTCTCGTTCAACGTCAAGGGCGGGCGCTGCGAGGCCTGCGAGGGCGACGGCCTGGTGAAGATCGAGATGCACTTCCTCCCCGATGTCTACGTGCCGTGCGAGGTGTGCAAGGGGCGGCGTTACAATCGCGAGACCCTCGAGGTGCGCTACAAGGGGCGGAGCATCGCCGACGTACTCGACCTTACCGTGGCCGATGGCCTCGACTTCTTCGAGGCCCAGCCCCGCATCGTCGACCGGCTCGAGCTCCTCAACGACGTGGGTCTGGGCTATCTCCACCTGGGGCAGTCCGCGACGACGCTCTCGGGCGGTGAGGCGCAGCGGGTCAAGCTCGCGACCGAGCTCGCCAAGCGCGACACCGGTCGCACGCTCTACATCCTCGATGAGCCGACCACCGGCCTCCACTTCGAGGACGTGCGACTCCTGCTCGAGGTGCTGCACCGCCTGGTGGAAAAGGGAAACTCCGTGCTCGTGATCGAGCACAACCTCGACGTGATCAAGACCTCGGACTGGATCATCGACCTGGGGCCCGAAGGCGGGACCCGCGGAGGGCACATCGTGGCCGAGGGAACGCCCGAGGACGTCGCCCGCGTGAAGGGGTCTCACACCGGCGAGTACCTGATGCGGATCCTGGACGGGCAGACCGGCAGGCGGGCAGGCGGGCGGTAACCGCACCCCACGGACCGTCCGCCCGTCAGCCCGTCTTCAACGTCACGGTCTTCGAGTTGTCCCTGGGAGCCCGGTCGATCAGCTTGTTGTAGGGATCGATCCCCGCCTTCTTCGGCTCCTCTTTCACCTCTACTTCGATCGTCGTTTCCTTCGCCGTGATCCGCCGCCGCTCCACCAGGAGCGGCTTGCCCAGCAGGTTCCCCGGCTGCTTGTCGCCGAACACGCCGATATCCACCAGGTCGTTGATGGGAATCTCGGTCTGGCTGCCCAAGCTGTCGGCGCGGAACTTCGTCGCGGTGACCTTGAGGCTGACGGTCCAGGTGCCGTCGGGGTTTTTCAGCGCGGAAGCGTCTTCGGTCTTGAAGTCCCACAGCGTGATCGTCTCGAACAAGTCGGTGATCACCGGCTTGAGGGAATCCGCGGTCACCGCGTTGAGGTAGCCGACGAACTCCCGCGCCGTGGTGTAGGGCGGCATCTGGTACGCCTTGTCCCTCACGAAGCGCGAGAGCGCCGCGTTCATCGAGTCCTCGCCGATGTAGTCGCGCAGCGCGTACAGCACCAGCGAACCCTTGTTGTAGTGGATGTAGGGCTGGTTCTCCACCAGCATGAGGGGCATCTCGCGCTTGGTCTCGTTGGTGCGGCCGGTGAGGTACCGGTCCAGCTCCTGGGCCAGGAACTTCTGGATGTGGGCCTGGCCGTAGCGCTTCTCCATCACGGTGAGCGCGCTGTATTCCGCGAGCCCTTCGGAGAAGACCGTGGATCCCTGGACGTTCGCGCCGGTGACCTGGTGGCCCCACCACTGGTGCGCGACTTCATGCGCCGTCACGAAGAACGGCATGTCGAGGTCGTCGTCCTTGTCGGACGCGCGCAGGATGAACCCGATGTTCTCCGAGTACGGCACGGTGTTGGGGAAGGCCTGCGCGAAGGTCGAGTAGCGGGGGAACTCGAGGATGCGCACCTGGCGATACTGGTAGGGCGACACGTGGTCGCCGAGGTACGCCAGCGTCGCCTTCATCGACTCCATCATGCGGCCCAGGTTGTACTCGTGTCCCTTGTGATAATAGATCTCGAGGTCGATCCCCCGGAACGTGTCCCGCATCACGGTGTACCGGGCTGACAGGAAGGAGAAGAAGTTGTGGATCGGCCGGTCCATCTTGTACTCGAATACCCGCCGCCCGTTTTCCTCGTACTCCTTCTGCAGGTAGCCCGGCGCGATGGCGATCTGGTCCGGGGCGGTGCTCACCGTCGCCTCGAAGTCGATCCAGTCGGCCCCCGTGTTCAGGTAGGTGTCCGCCCGAGCCGATTCATCATCGATCGACGGCATCCGTTCCCGCGGCGGCAGCTTTTCCTTCTTCCGGTCGCTCTCACTGGTGATCTCGCCCCCGTCCTGGTACCCCAACACCGGGTAGTACTCGCTGTTGACGAATGTCCCGTCGTCGACGACCACGGTTTCGGGGCCGTTGTTCCGGAAGCCGTGCTGCTCCCAGCGTCCGCGGTAGCGGAGCCGCGTCGTATCTCCCGGCGCGAGCGCGGGCTGGAACCGCAGGATGCGCGTCCCCACGGCGCTGTCGTCGAGGACCTGGATCGTGGCCCGGTCGAACGCCAGGGTGTCGAGCCTGATCTTGGGTTGCGAGGTGGTCACGATGACCGAGTCGATGGCGTTCG
>DATEOL010000358.1:0-7080 GCA_035274025.1 Gemmatimonadales bacterium
GCTGAGATGCCGCCGATCAGCAATCCGATGCCCACCAGCCTTGCCCCGTGGCTCATCACCATCTGCACCACCGAGCCCTTCGAGGCGCCGAGCGCGCGGCGGACACCGATCTCCCGGGTGCGCTCGCCCACGAAGTACGCCAGCACGCCGTAGAGGCCCACGGCCGCGAGCACCAGCGCGAGGCCGGCCAGGATCGCGAGGAGCAGCATCGGATAGCGCCGGCTGGCGGTCGAGTCCGCGGTCCAGTCGGTCATCGGCCGAGGCTCGACCAGGGGCGCGTTGGGGTCCATCGCGTTCAGCTCGCGCGCGAGGAGCGGCGCGTAGCTCATCGGATTGCCCCTCACGCGGAGCGCGATATGGGTCGAGTTCTCGGTCTGCTGGACCATCGGGAACCAGACCGTCGCGCGCGGCTTTTCGTCGAGGCTCACGAGGTGCACGTCACCTACGACACCAACGACCTCCGCGACGACGCCATTCCCGCCTCCGCCCCAGGAAACGTGGATCCGCCGGCCGAGCGGATCGGCGTCGCCCCACATCTGCCTGGCCAGGGTGACGTTGACGACGGCGGTGATCCGTCCGTCCGGCGTGTCGGTCGCGTCGATGCTCCGGCCCCGGATCACCGGGATCCTCATGGCATTGAAGAGCCCGCTGTCGGCAATCCGGATGTCCGCGACGGGTGACGACCCGGCCTCGGGCTCCGGCTTATCCGCGTCGTAGAACGAAGTGCCGCGCTGCACCGGCGTGAGCGGGAGGCCGTTGGTGAGACCGACCGCCTCGACGCCCGGGATCGTCCGTGCCCGCTCGGCCAGCTCGCTGAAAAAGGAGTTGACCCGTTCGCGCGGGTAATCCCTGCTCGGCAGGCTCACTTCGGCCATCATCACCTGGCGCGGCTCGAATCCGACGTCCACGCTGAGCAGCCGCGACAGCGAACGGATCATCAGTCCGGTCCCCGCGAGGAGCAGGAGCGACATGGCGACCTGGAGCACCACCAGTCCGGCGCGGAGGCGATTGCCGCCACGCGACGTCGTGGTCCGTCCGGCCTGGCCCATGAGATCCTGGCCACTGAGCTTCCCTCGCATGCCGATCCCGGGAAGCAAGCCACAGAGAAGCCCCGCACCCGTGGTCACGAGGAGTGCCAGGGCAAGAACGCGGCTGTCGAGGTTCAAGTCCTGAAGTCGCGGGATCTGCTGGATCGCCGAGCTGCGGAGCGCCCCGATCGTGAGATAGCCGAGCAGCACGCCGAGCGCGCCACCCATCAGGGCGAGCACGACGCCTTCGACCGTGAGCTGTCGCACCAGCCTGCCCTGCGTCGCGCCCAGCGCGGTGCGGAGTGTCAGCTCACCCCGGCGTCCGAGCGCGCGCGCGATCGTGAGGCTCGCGACGTTGGCGCACGCGATGAGGAGGACCAGCGCGATCGCGCCAGCCACCATCGCCAGCACCGCGCGCGACGAGCCCACGACCTGTTCCATCATCGGCACCACGTTGACCGACCATCCGACGTTGAACGGGTACTCGGTCGCAAGCCCGGCGGCGATCGTCTTCATGTCGGCCTGCGCCTGCTCGACGGTGACCCCATCCTTGAGCCGCGCGATCACCATCGTGTAGCGGCCCCGGCGCACTCGTGATGCCTCGGTGAACTGCACGGCCTGCCAGTAATCCTGGCCGTCGCCAATGCCGAACCCCGCACCCGCAACGTTGCTCGCGCTGGGCGGCAGCACCCCCACGACCCTCGCTTCGCCCTCCCGGATCTTGATCGCGCGGCCGACCACGCTCGAATCGCCGCGGAAAACCCGCTTCCAGGTCTGGTAGGTGAGGAGCAGCGACCTCGGTGCGCCGGCCGCGCCGTCTTCGGACGTGAAGTCACGGCCGAGCATCGGCTTGAGGCCGAGGACGTGCAGCATGTTGGGGACGACCAGCATGCCGTCCATCGCTTCGGGCTTGTCCTCGATCAGCGTGAGGCCG
The DNA here is from genome assembly GCA_035274025.1 of Gemmatimonadales bacterium. GTDB lineage: Bacteria > Gemmatimonadota > Gemmatimonadetes > Gemmatimonadales > GWC2-71-9 > SZUA-320. Next base: position 1,963 of record DATEOL010000358.1, read on the forward strand.
TTGAAGGTGTAGATCGCCATCTCGCTGAACGACGAGTTGCGATCCCGCCAGTCGAGAAAGTTCGCGGGACTCACCACGTTGGTCTTGTTGTCCCGGGGGACGTTGTGCTCCCAGATCTGCACCAGGCGCTCCGGCTTCTCGAAGGGGAGCGGGGTGTAGAGGACCGACGCGAGCACCGAGGCGATCGCGGTGGTGGCGCCGATCCCGAGGGCCAGGGTCGCCACCGCGGCCAGGGTGTGCATCGGATGGCGGGCGAGCCCACGCAGGGCGTAGCGGATGTCCTGGGCGATACTCTCGAATCGTGGCATGCGGATCTCGTCACGGGTGTCATCGGATATGCGGCCGGGTGCGCCGACCCGGCGCAGGGCCTCGAGCCGGGCTTCTTCCCGGGTCGCTCCCCGGCTTTCAGCCTCGGCGGCTGCCAGCATGAGGTGGTGGGCCAGTTCCTCGTTCATCTCGCTCTCGCGACGAGTGCGAGTCAGGTAGTACCGGAGCCGTTGGAGGAATCGTCTCATCGTCTCAGCGTCTCAGCGTCTCAGCGTCTCAGCGTCTAAGCGTCTCAATCGTCTCAATCGTCTCATCGTCTCAGGCCAGCACGGCCCGAATGGCTTGGATCAGCTGGTCAAAGCCCTTGAGTTCGGCCGTGAGCTGCTTCTTGCCGGGGGCGGTAAGCTCGTAATACCGCGCGCGGCGGCCGGTCGGGCTCTGCTTCCATTTGGACCGCACCCACCCCTTGAGCTGGAGCCGCTGGAGCGCAGGATAGAGCGATCCTTCCTCGACCTGCAGGACGTCCGCCGAGAGCCGCTGCACGTGCTGGGCGATGCCGTAGCCGTGGAGCGACTGGACGGAGAGGGTCTTGAGGATGAGAAGGTCCAGAGTTCCAGGGAGCAAGGGGCTGGTTTGTGCCATAGTTAGGCTATACGTAGGCGACCTATGCATAGATTCGTCTCAGGAGTGAAACGTTGCAAAAGCGGGAACGGGCGTCGCCTATGTTTGTGCCATGGACGTCGTGGCAGCGTCGATCCCCCTCTTCTTCGCCCTCATCGGAATCGAGCTCGGGGTCTCCAAGATCCGGGGACGGGCCAGTTACCGGCTGTCGGACTCCATCTCGGACCTCTCCCTCGGCATCCTGAGCCAGCTCACCGGACTCGGCATCACGCTGATGACCTACGCCCTCTTCGCGTGGGTCTCGGCCAATCTTTCAGTCCAGCAGCTCTTCCCCCTGCCCTCGTGGCCCTCAGGGAGTCCGTGGCGCTCGGCGGCGGCCTTCGCGAGCTGGGCTACGGTCTTCGTGCTGGTCGACCTCTGCTACTACTGGAGTCACCGGCTTTCCCATCGGGTGCACATCCTCTGGGCCGGGCACGTGGTCCACCACTCGAGCGAGGAGTACAACCTCACCGTCGCGCTCCGGCAATCGAGCCTGCACGGCCTCTTCACCTGGGCTTTCTACATGCCGCTGGCACTCCTCGGCGTGCCCTGGGTCATGTTTGCCGTCTGTCACGGCCTCAACCTCATCTACCAGTTCTGGATCCACACCCGGGAGGTCGGACGGCTGGGGCCCCTGGAGTGGTTCATGAACACACCCTCGCACCACCGGGTGCACCACGGCGTGAATCCCAAGTACCAGGACCGGAACTACGCCGGCGTGTTCATCCTCTGGGACCGATTGTTCGGGAGCTTCACCCCGGAGGAGGAGGAGCCGGTCTATGGCCTCACCATTCCGCTCAAGACCTGGAATCCGCTGTGGGCCAACGTGCATGTCTTCGTCGACATCGCGAAGCAGGCCGCGGCGACCGAACGCTGGCGCGACAAGCTCGGGGTGATCTTCGGCCCCCCCGCATGGCGGCCCGCGGACCTGGGCGGTCCGGTGAGGATTCCGGAAGTGACGGCCGCGACGTTCGAGAAGTACAACCCCGAGCCTGCGACGAGTGTGAAGTGGTACGCGTTGGTGCAGTTCGTCGCCGTGCTGCTCGGCACGCTGGTGGCACTCAAGGCCGCGGACCACCTGCCCCCGTGGCAGCTCGCGGTCATCGTGTTCTACGTGGCGCTGTCGTTGAGTAACCTGGGGAGTCTGCTCGAGAACGCCTCTTGGGTCAGGGCACTCGAGATTGCACGATTGGTGACCCTGATAGCAGTTGCCGCGGTGCTGCTGTTCGGGTTCCCGAGGTTTGATGTGCGAGTGATTGCCGGGGTGGAGATCTTCGCGATTGGCTCTCTTGTGTGGTTCCTGAGGCTCCCGTGCGCACCTGGCCAGCACCGTTAGCAGGGCGGAGATCCATACAGCCGTCCACAGATTTACACGGAAACAGCAACAACTGGATTTACACCGATTGATCCAGCCGTTTCACGAATCGTCAGTTTCGGCAAATGCCCTTTTTCTTTTGAACAGCACACCAGTCGAGTTCGATGCATGTGCTCGACTGGTGTGCTTTTTTCACAAGAAAGCTTTTCGCATCTCGCCAAGCCAGAGATGAGTGGGAATGGCCGGATCGATCGGTGTAAATCCAGTTGTTGCTGTTTCCGTGTAAATCTGTGGATGGCTGTATGGATCTCCGCCCTGAACCGATGTCGGCCAGGAACTCGAATGACCCGCTCTCCACTCCCGCTTACAAGATCCCGTCGAAATAGAAATCGAATCGCCAGCCCGTCGGCTTGCTGAACCCGTGTGAGATGTCCATGCGAATCAGCCCGTCCATGATGCTGCCGCCGAGTCCGGCGCCGATCTTGGCCTTGCCGGTGCTGAAGAGCGAGCGATCGCCGGCCCAGCCGATGTCGCTGAACGCCGTGAGACGGAAGGCCGGGAAGCTGTTGCCGATCTCGGCGCGACCAAGCCAGTACGCGCTGCCCGCCATTACGCCGCCGTCATAGCCGCGCAGGGTGGCGGGGCCGCCCAGGAAGAAGGCCGACTGGATCGGGACGATCCCGCCTGAGGTACCCGCCGAAACCGTGAGCCCCCCTGCGAGTGGTCCGGCGGGCGTGACATAGAACCGCGCGGTCGCGGAATACTTCTGGAAGTCGAAGTCTCCGAATGCCCCCTCGACCGTCGTTTCGCCACCGAGCGCCAGGGTGTACGAGAGCGCCTTGTGGCCCCGGAGCGTGAGCTGCGCGCCGGTCTGGATCGCCGTATCCGCGATGATGTTCGGCTGGAACGTGTTCTCGTTGTTGAAGAGGTGGGGCAGGCTTGCCTGGGTCTCCACCTCGGCGGCGGTCTGCTTTTCGTGATAAGCCCGCAGCGTCCACCACCCCGAGTTCGGGTTCTCGATGAACCCTTCGACGCCGAGAGTGCGGAAGTACTGGCCGTCGTCGCGCTGGGCCAGGAGAGCCATCGAGCTGTTGATCGCGCCAAACGGCCGCGTGTCGGGGTTCGCGGCGGCCAGCCGGCGATAGCCCGTCACCCCGAAGCGCAGGGTCGGCGCGGTCCGCACCAGGGTGAGCTCCGCATTCGGCACCCAATCCGCGATGCCTATTCGCGCGTTGCCCTTGAGCTGTGCCGGCCCGAGATCGAGGGTGGCGTCCGCGCCCAGTGACAGCGCCTCGACCCGGTTGTACCGCGCGTGCTTGAGGATCGACATCGCGCCATCGGGCAATTGCGCGCGGGGGTCCCAGGGTGGCGCCGGGAGTTTCCCGATCGCATCGCCCAGTCCGCGGATCTCATCCTCGCTGATCAGGTCGCCCATCTGCAGGATCGGCTGGCCCAGCTCGGGGCTGTTGAGGATGCCCATCGTGTCCTTGGGAATGATCACCGCAAGGGTCGAGTCCTCGTCGCTTCGCCAGCAGTGCCGCATCTCGCGCCGCATTTCGATACGCTTCTCACGGCGGGACTGCGGCGTATTCCCGGGCCTGTTTTCCTCTTCTTCTTCGACCTTGTCCATCCTCTTGCTGACGGAATCGATGCAGGACCGCATGGCCTTGTTGGCGCTGTCGACCTGCGCCTTGTGCAGTGCGGGGTCGGTGATGGTCGTGTCGCGGAAGTCCCGATCGGTGTAGCGGCGGAGCGTACCCGCGGGGATGAACTTGCTCTCGGGATCGGGCGGCGTACCGCCTTCGACCTCATAGTCCTCGTAGACCCGCTCGAAACGGATCGGCACGTTAAGCCAGGAGCCCATCGAGCCCGAGGCATCCAGCGCCATGTAGCGCGGCATCCACCAGCGCGATTCGTATAGGCCGTACTCGAGGGTGAGAAACTTGACCTCCGCGGTCACGTTCACCCACTTCGGCACGTCCTCCTTGTCCTCGGCGGAGAGGTCGCGCTGCAGCTCGAAGGGACGGGCGGGCTTGAAGACCGCCCGAACCAGGCCCAGCGTCTCCTGGTCGTACCAGAGGGTGCCGGACATCAGCTTCCAGTCGGCCCGTCGCGGAATGATCTTGAGCGCGAGCAGCTGGATCCGCTTCCCGTTTTGCAGCGTGATCGTGGTGGTGTCGCCGAGGGCGAACTTGTAGTCCTGTTCCCCGCCCTTGCGGAGGGTATAGATGAACCCTTCATCGTCGTCGCCGCCGATGAACCGCAGGACGTCCTCGGCGGGGTTGATGACCAGGTCGCGGACCCCGAAGTCGAGGTCCTCGGGGAGCTGGTCGCCACGTTTCACGACTGGAATGCCCTCGCGGGCGCCGATGACCTCGACGCTGCTGGCCGAGTCGCGATTCCACTTGATGCGGGCGACGGTCTCGTTGCGGTAGAGCATCCGGTCGCGGGAGAGGGCCCGGATGCCGACGCCGATGCGCTGCTTGGCGATCGCCGTGTAGCTGGTGACCAGGCGCTCGTTCCGCTCGCGGGCCGCGCGGGCGCGGGTGACGAGGTCCGCCGTGGCGGCGTCGGCATAGGAGTCGGACGGGATCGCCACTTTGGTGGTGTCCCGGGACTGGAAGGCAAAGAGAACGGCGATGGAGAGTGCGAGCACGGATTCGATCGTTGGGAAGTCAGAGGACCTACGAAGTTAGCGGGGTGACGGTTTCATGGTGGAACGAGCGGGGGACGGGCGACGGGCTATCAGGCTACGGGCTCCAGCCGAGTGGGACATCGGGGCCGGGATTGTCGATCAGCGCGATCCCGGCGCTGTCTCGCACCGACGTGCATAGTTCCTGGCTGCCTCCGCAGGCGATGAGCGCCACCATACACGA
>DATEOL010000359.1:0-6708 GCA_035274025.1 Gemmatimonadales bacterium
ACGAAATGTGCCTGCTCCGCCCGCAGCATGATCCCGGGATGCACGTAGTCACTCACCCAGAGCGACCGGATCGCCTGCGCCTCCCCCGCCCCCTCGGCGACAAACGCCGCGAGGCATCCCGCGTCATCGAAGAGTCGCGTCCGGTGATGGGTCGTCACCAGCTCCGCCGCGAAGCGCGGATCGGAGATGCTCATGTGACAATGGGCGCAGGGTGTTTCCCCAAGGACGATCGGTTTGGGACCTGGCGCTCCGCACGCGGCGACTGCCGCCAGCGAAGCCGCGGCCAACCCGGTGCTGCGCCGGCCGCGACGCAACTCCATCACGCAGAGCGTTACGGCGATGCCAAGCGCAGCCATCAGCGCGATGCCGCCCAGTCCCGGCCACGAGGTCGCCTGGAAGTTGAGAAGCTGCTTGGTGCCGAGGAGCGGCGGTTGGTACGACATCCCCGGGACCTTGATCGCGGCCGTGGGGTCGAGATCGTGGCCGTAGTCGTAGCCCCAGCGCCAGAAGTCGGCGAGACCGGCCAGGGCCGTGACCGCGAAGAGACCGGTCCAGGCCCAGAGCAGCGGCCGCCTGCCCCGCGCCGCGGCGATGAGTCCGAGCACCACGAGCACCGCCAGAATCGCGGGCATGAAACGAAGCTCGGGGATCGACTCCGGCACGATCGGCTTCATGCCGATGTAGTGATTGAGCCCATTCAGGCTGGCGAGGTCGTGCGGATTCTCCCCCGTGATCCGGCTGGCCCAGATGTACATCCCGATGCCTTCGGGATACTGCGGAGCCACGAGACCGATGTGCCATAACGGCCGGAATAGCGCGACTCCGATGAGCAGGGAGGCTCCCGCCGTCGTGAGACGTGAGCCGCGAGACGTAAGCCGTAAGTCGGTAGTGTCGGTGTGCATTGGTGTTGTGTTTCTCATTGGTATCGCCTCCGGCTCACGTCTCACGTCTCACCTCTCACGTCTCACGTCTCACGTCTTACGTCTTACGGCTTCGTCTCACGAAGGCTTGTTCCACGTGATCGGAACGTCCGATCCCCGCGGCGACACCCGGAGGTAGCCCGACATTTCCTGGTGCAGCGCTGAGCAAAAGTCGGTGCAGTAGAAGGGATGCACGCCGATCCGTTCGGGCACCCAGGTGAGCGTCCGCGTCATGCCGGGCATGATCAGCAGCTCCGACGTCCGGGCGCCCAGCATCGCGAAGCCGTGGGGCACGTCCCAGTCCTGCTCCAGGTTGGTCACGTGGAATCGCACGGTGTCGCCCAGCTGGATGCCCTCGATGTTGTCGGGCATGAAGTGGCTCCGGATCGCGGTCATCGAGACGTCCACCACCCGCCCGTGCCGCTCGACCTTCACGTCCTGCTCCCGCCGTGTCACGAACGGATCCTCGTTCTCGGCGAGGTTGATGTTGCGGATCTGCTGGTCGATGATGAGCGACGCCGGCAGTGCCTGGGCGTAATGCGGCTCACCCACCGTGGGGAAGTCGAGCAGGAGCTGCATCTTGTCCCCCTCGATCGAGTAGAGCTGCGCCGATTGGGTGAGCTCCGGCCCGGTCGGGAGGTAGCGATCCTTGGTGATCTTGTTGAGCGCGATCACGTACTTGCCGAACGGCTTCCGGCTGTCGCCGCCGGGGATCATCAGGTGGCCGACCGAGTAGTAGGTCGGGATCCGGTCGACCACGGTGAAGTCCTTGAGCGACCACTTCACGATTTCCGATGACAGGAACACCGACGTGTAGGCGAAGCCTTTTCCGTCGAACTCGGTGTGCAAGGGGCCCAAGCCCGGGTTCTGCACCTCGCCCGCCATGACGGCATCGTACTTGAGGATCGGGATGCCCTCCACGTCGCCATCGAATGCCTTGTCGGCGATGGCCTTCTGCATCTTCGTGAACGAATGCACCGGGATCACGGTCGCGAGCTTGCCGCCACCCACGATGTACTCACCGCTCGGGTCGACGTCGGCGCCGTGCGGTGACTTGGGCGTCGGCAGGTAATAGATGAGGCCGGGACAGGCGTCGGGGCGAAGCACGGTGCTCCCGGTGCGCACTTCCGAGCGCGCCACCAGGCTCGCGTGATCGACCCAGTTGTGGACGTAGCGGGCAGGTTCGTCATGGGCCTTCCCGCCCGCGACGCACTCTTCGGCCCGCTTCCAGTTCACCGCCGCGATGAAGTCCTTGTCGTTCTGCGACGCGTTCTTCTCGAGCAGGGTGTTCGCCTGCTCCGAGTTGTACGACGTGAAGAACATCCAGCCGTGCGACGGCCCCTTGCCCGCGTGCGCCAGGTCGTAGTTGTAGCCCGGCACCCGGATCTGGAACGCCAGGTCCATGTGCCCGGCCGAGTCCAGCTTCACGAAGGAGAGCAGGCCGGTGAAGTTCTGCTTGTAGGTGTCGATCGACACGTCGGCCTGCGGGGTCGGCACGCTGAAGCGCGTCGCGCCCACGATGTACTCGGAGTTCTGCGTGATGAAGGGGGACGCGTGGTTTCCCGCCGAATTGGGGATCTCCAGGATCTCGTCGGTCTCGAACGTCTTGAGGTCGATGCGCGCGATGCGGGGGGTATTGTTGGCGTTGATGAAGATCCAGCGACCATCCGGCACCCCATCGGTCATCGACAGCTCGGGATGGTGCGAGTCATCCCACGGCACCGTCCCGTAGCTGGTCTCGAGCATGGCACGGCTCTGCTCGGTGTAGCCGTACCCTTTCTCCGGGTACTGGGAGAAGACCGGGATCTGGGCCAGGAGCCGGCCCGAGGGAAGGCCGTACACCGCGAGGTTGCCGCTGAACCCGCCCGACATGAAGGCATAGAACTCGTCCTTCTCACCCGGTGCGATGTACACCTTGGTCGCGGCGTCGGCGGCCGCGGAGCCGGCCGGCGCGCCGTTGCTGGCCGCGCAGGCCATCGCAAGTGAGAGAGTGAGTGGTGTCAGGGACCACAGCATCGCCGCACGCATCGGATCCATCCTTGTGAGTTGTTGTTTCAGTCCGCCGGCCCGCCTACTTCGCCTGCGTCCGCAGGTATTCGACGACCTGCCTCGCTTCTTCCCGGGTCAATCCCTGGTTGGGCATGAACGACATGTGCTCCGCCAGCAGCTGCTTCGCGACCGGATGACGCTCCACCATCTCCTGCGGATTGAGGATCATGTTCATGATGTAGGCGGGCGTGCGGCGCCGGGTGACCTCGCCCAGGGCGGGACCGACGTACTTCTCGCCCATCTTGTGGCACATGCCGCACTTGTGCTCGAAGACATCCTCACCCTCCTCGGCCATCTCGTGATCCGGAGTCGCCGCGATCGTCACCGGGTCGGTGACGGGACCGATGCCATTCTCCTGCTGGAATGGGGTAAGTCCGCCGGCTGCGGGGGCTTGGACCTTCGTGTCTCCCGCCGCCGGAGCCGCCTTGCCACCACAGGACGTGAGGGCGAAGAGCATCGGGGGAAGAAGCCAGATCGCGCGCATGTGCTTGCTCCAGTACGGGGTGGTCAGAGCGGTTCTGTTGCCTGACTTGATAATATCATATTCACATGATAATATCAACTATGACTTCGGCCTTATTTTCTTCCCGTTCCGCTTCCCGGGTGCCGAGGCCGCCGATGCTCTCACAGACTGCCGAGTATGCCCTGCGGGCTGCCGTCTGGCTGGCCGACCACCCGGGGGGGCCCGTGCGGGTGGGCGAGCTCGCCACCGCCCTCAAGGTGCCGAAGAACTACCTCTCCAAGACCATGCACCAGATGGCCCGCGCCGGCGTGCTCTCATCGGTCCGCGGCAAGAACGGCGGGTTCACCCTGGCGCGGAAGCCGTCCTCCATCAAGCTGATCGATATCGTGCGCCCGTTCGACCCCATGATGGACCGGCGGGAATGCGTCCTCGGCCGGCCCACCTGCAGTGACGCCTCACCCTGCGGCGCCCACGAGCGGTGGAAGGCGGTGATGCAGACCACCATGACCTTCTTCTCCCAGACGACCCTGGGAGACCTGATGAAGCGCTAACGATCCCCAGATCGCCAGATCGCCAGATCGCTAGATTGGTACATGCTTCTGGCCCTGCTGCTCGCGGCAATCTCCCCGGATACAGTTGTCTTCAAGGGCCCTCCAGGTTCCGTCACTCCCAACCTCGCGGCCCGAGCGGGCGGAGGATTGGTCGCGACCTGGCTCGAGCCCCTCAGGCCCGAGGGCCGTTATGCCCTGCGATTCGCGTCGAGCACGGACGGGAGGACCTGGTCCCCACCGGGCACCATCCGCGAAACCGACAGGTTCTTCGTAAACTGGGCCGACTTCGCCGGCCTGATCGAGACCGCCGAAGGAACCTGGGTCGCGCACTGGCCGGAGAAGACCACCGCGGCGCCGTACGCCTATCACGTGCTGGTCTCCACGTCACGAGATCGCGGAAAGACCTGGACCCCGCCCCGTCGCCTGCACGAAGACACCTCCGCCACCGAGCACGGATTCGTCGCCATGAGCGCCGGCGCCTCAGGCACCGACCTCATCTGGCTGGATGGTCGGAACACCGGCGGCGAATCCGGTGAAATGACCGTGCGCACCCGTGCACTCGCCGCCGACGGCAGCCTCGGCCGCGAGACCGAGCTCGACACCCGCACCTGCGAGTGCTGCCAGGCCGCGCTCGCGCGCACCCCTGATGGACTGGTCGCCGCATGGCGGGACCGGAGCCCGGCCGAGGTCCGCGATATCGCCGTCGCCCGCCAGGAGAATGGGCGCTGGTCGGAACCCCGCATCGTGTCCGCCGACTCCTGGGAGCACCGCGCCTGCCCGGTGAACGGCCCGGCGCTCGTCGCCGACGGGCGTCGCGTCGATCTGGTGTGGTTCACCGGCGTGGGTAACCAGAATCGGGTCTGGCTGGTCCGCTCGACGGATGGAGCGAAGACGTTCGGATCGCGGATCCGCATCGACGAGGGCCAGACCCTCGGCCGCCTGGACGCCGAGCCGCAGGGCGACGGGTCGCTCCTCGTTGCCTGGCTCGAGGGCAAGTCCGATGCGGTCGCCGAGTGGCGCATCCGTCGCGTCACCGCCGATGGCAAGGTCGGTCGGTCCCGCGCGGTCGCCTCGGTGACCCGGGCGCGACTCGCCGGCTTCCCTCGCCTCGCCCGTTCCGGTGGAGTGACCTACCTGACCTACACCTCGACCGGCCCGGATGGCGGGATCAGAGTCATACGGCTCGACTAGCGAGAAGATCCTGGTTGGTCTGTTTTTCGCGACTCGCGACTCGTGACTCCTGACTCGTGGAGTCCTCTCGCGCTCCCGAGGGACGAGTCCGCGGAGGGCGCCCCGGCCCTCTGGTCCCTGCCCAAGCTCCGCAGCCCCGAGCTCCAGAACTACCGCGACATCATCGTCGCGCTTCCTCCGTCCTACGAAGCGGAAACTCGGCGCTATCCTCTCGTGGTCATGCACGACGGACAGAACCTCTTCGATCCCGATACTTCATATGTGGGCTCGTGGGGAATGATCGGCGTGCTGCGGGATCTTGCCGTCCGCGGGGTTGAGGTCGTCATCGCGGGCGTCGCGAACACCGGTCCCTTCCGGCGCTATGAGTACAGTCCGTTCCGCGACCTGAAGCACGGCGGGGGTGACGGCGACCGCTACCTCTCCTTCATCATCGACCAGGTGATTCCCCGGGTCGAGTCGCAGTTCCGGGTCGAGGGATCCGTATCCGGTCGCTCGATCGCCGGCTCGTCGATGGGGGGACTGGTCAGTCTCTACGCGCTCTGGAAACATCCCGATGTCTTCGGCGCCGCGGCGGCCCTCAGTCCCTCGGTCTGGTTCGCGGACGAGGCGATTCTCGAGTTCGTGAAGGAGCGTCCCGCGCCCCGCGGACGGCTCTGGCTGGACAGCGGGACCGAGGAGGGCGAGCTCATGCTCGAATCGGTTCGACGCCTCCGGGATGCCATCGTGGACGGCGGGCTCACGGAGGGCCCCCGGTTCGAGTACGTTGAGGACGAAGGAGCGAGCCACCACGAAGAGCACTGGGGACGCCGCATGCGCGCGGCGCTTCCGTTCCTGCTGGGACCGTCTGACCGTCTGACCGTCTGACGGACTTTCACAAACAACGGTCAGTTGGTCCGACCGTCCGACAGGAGCACCGATGCAGAAAATTGGCTTGATCGTCGGGAGAGAGTGGTCCTGGCCCCCGGCCTTCATGGAAGAAGTCAACCAGCGCGGCGCGGGGGTCGTTGCCGAGTACGTTCAGCTGGGCACGCCCGCGATGGACGGGCCGGTGGAATACGCCGTCGTCGTGGATCGGATCTCGCACGAGGTTCCGTTCTACCGTACCTGGCTCAAGCACGCGGCGCTTCGCGGCACTATCGTCATCAACAATCCGTTCATGTGGTCGTCCGACGACAAGTTCTTCGGGTCGACCCTCGCCACCTCGCTCGGCATCGCGCACCCGAAAACCGCCCTGCTGCCGAACAAGGAGTACATCCCCGGCATCAAGCATGACGAAAGCCTGCGCAACCTCAAGTTCCCGCTCGACTGGAAGGCGGCGGTCGACTACGTGGGACTTCCGCTGATCCTCAAGGACGCGTACGGCGGCGGATGGCGCGACGTCTACGTCTGCCAGACCATGGACGACCTGCTCCAGCACTACAACGAGTCGGGGCAGCTCACCATGATCATCCAGGAGTTCATCAAGTTCGAGCAGTTCATCCGGTGCGTCTGCATCGGCCAGGAGGACATCCTCCCGATTCAATACGACCCCAAG
>DATEOL010000360.1:0-9301 GCA_035274025.1 Gemmatimonadales bacterium
CGGTGGCCTTCGTCATGGTCGGCGTCTGCGTCGCGGTCGCCGCGCTCTCGGTGATTTGGTCCTTCCGACCGATGCACAGCCTGGCCGCGGGGGCCTGGCTCGCGCTGAGTGCCGCGGTGGTGGGGGCCTATTACCTCCTTCCCGACACGGCCGCCGACGGCAACGATTCCGACGTCCGCGAGGCGCGGCGTCGGTTCGAGGAGGTTGCCTACGGGTTGCTTCCCGCGATGCCGGAGAAGGAGCGCCAGCGTCCCGTCCCGTCGCTCTGGGACGGCGATATCGTCGGTGGCGTGGCCCGCACCGATTCGGGACTCATTCCACGGGCGGCGCACGGAAGTCTTCCGATTGCACAGGGCTCCCGTCCGGTGTGGGTCGCCCTCGGCACTCAGGGGGACTCGGTTGGCGCGTTCGTCCTCGCCGATGACACCACGGGTGCCGGTGGCGTGCCGGTATCATGGCGAGCCGGTGGGGCCACGCCCGAAGTCGGACTGCAGCCGATGCTGCGGCTTGGTCCCCAGTCGGTGCGACCCTCGGCTCCGCGCATCGCGGTCGGCCCCGGCGCGGGGGTGCTCGCGTCCGGGTTCTTCCAGCGGCTCGTCCTCGCCTGGGCGCTGCAGGCACCGACTGTCTTTGGCGCGACCCAGCGCGTCGCGTGGCGACTCGATCCGGCCGATCGGCTTGGCGCACTCGCGCCATTCGCGACGTGGGAAAACGCGCGACCCTGGCTCGATGGCCGCGGGCTGCACTGGATCCTCGAGGGCTATGCCACCAGCGAGGTGATGCCTTCCGCGAGGAGGCGATCGTGGTACGGCCGCCAGGTTTCCTATCTCCGAGCCGGGTTCGTCGGCGTGGTGAACGCCGAGACCGGAACGACCGAGATCTACCTTCGCCCCGAGCCCGATCCGCTCGCGCGCGCATGGGCCGAGCGGTCCGCTCCGCTGATTCGCAACGCGGCCGACATTCCTCAAGGGGTGCTCGCCTCGCTGGAGTACCCGGCCGCGCTGCTCAGCGCCCAGGCCGACCTGATCGCGGAGAGCCGTTCCCACCTGATCGCGACCGATACGGCGACGATCACCGTGCCGGGCGCCGACACCCGTCCGCTTCCTGGCGGTCTCCTCGGACGTCTGGTGGTTCCCGTGGTCGATCGCCGCACCGGCCGCCTCGACCTTCTCATCGAAGGGACCTGGGATGGCCATGCCGATCGTCTCCTCGAGACCGTGCCGGACTCGACGATGGCGCCGGAGGGACCGGATGTCCTCACGCGACGCTGGGGACGATTTCCCTATCTGCAGCAGATGCGCGACTCGGTGACCGCCACGGGGAGCTCGTTCGAGGCGGGACGGGTGCGCTACGCGGCCGGACCCGATGGACTCATTGCCTACCAGCCTTCATGGGGCGTCGATTCTCGCGGCCGCGCGACACTGGTGCTGGTGACCGTCGCGCGCGGGGACCGGATCGGCGCGGGCCGATCGCTCGAGGAAGCCTGGAAGAACTCTCGCGGGGAGGTCGCCGACTATCTCCGGATGAGCGATGAAGCGGCGATCGTGGGCGAGGCGCGTCGCTGGCTCCGCGAGGCCGATTCCGCTTTCAAGCGGGGCGATCTTGCCGCATTCGGACGGGCCTTCGCGGCCCTCAAGTCAGTGCTCGAAGGGGAGCGACAGAACCCGCCCAAGTGACTATTTTCCGGGGCTCTTAACCACAACCGGGTTGCGATGAATCTCCACGAATACCAGGCTCGCGCCGTGCTCAAGGCCGCGGGCATTCCGGTTCCCGACGGCGACGTCGCCACCACGCCGGCCGAGGCGGAGGCCATTGCGCGCCGGGTGGGGGGAACCGTGGTCGTGAAGGCGCAGGTGCACACGGGTGGTCGCGGCAAGGCGGGCGGCGTCAAGCTGGCCAAGACTCCCGCCGAAGCCAATGAGCACGCGAGCCGGATCCTCGGAATGAAGATCAAGGACCTCGTGGTCTCGAAGGTGCTCGTGGTGCCCGCGGCGGAGATCGCGAGCGAGGCGTACGTGGGCCTCATCGTCGACCGGGAGACCCAGCGCCCGGTATTCATGGTGAGCCCGGCCGGCGGCATCGACATCGAGGAAGTCGCCGCGAAGACGCCCGACAAGATCTTCAAGCTCGCCGTCGATCCCCGGTACGGCCTGCTGTCGCACCAGGCTCTTGGACTCGCCTTCAAGCTGTACAGCGAGTTTCCCAAGGCGCGCGCGGCCGCGAAGATCATGGAGCAGCTCTACACCGTCTTCATGGCCAACGGCGCTTCGCTCACCGAGATCAATCCGCTGGTCACCACGCCCGATGGGGCCGTCGTCGCACTCGACGCGAAGATCTCAATCGACGACAACGAGCTCGAGCGCCGTCCCGATCTCGCCGCCCTGCGCGATGACAGCAGTGAAGCGCCGGCCGAAGTCGAAGCCCGTCGTGCCGGCCTCACCTTCATCAAGCTCGACGGCAACGTCGGCTGCGTGGTGAACGGCGCGGGACTCTCGATGGCCACGATGGACCTGGTCAAGTACTACGGCGGCGAGCCGGCCAACTTCCTCGATATCGGCGGAAGCTCGAACCCCGAGAAGGTCGTGAGCGCGCTCCGCATCATCACCGGCGACCCGGCGGTGAAGGCGATCCTCTTCAACATCTTCGGCGGCATCACCCGGACCGACGACGTGGCCAACGGCATCAAGACCGCGCTGGAGAAATTCCCGGTCAAGGTCCCCATCGTGGTGCGGCTCACCGGCACGAACGAGGCGATCGCCGTGAAGATCCTCCAGGGCATCGGCATGACCGCGCTCTCCGACATGGACGACGCGGTGCAGCAGGTGGTCAAGCTGGCGAAGGAGGCCGCGTGAGCGTCTTCATCAATCGCGAGACGCGGCTCGTGGTGCAGGGCATCACCGGTCGCGACGGCTCGTTCCACGCGAAGCAGATGCTGGAATACGGGACCAGGCTGGTGGCCGGTGTCACGCCGGGCAAGGGCGGCCAGAAGTTCGAGGAGAAGGTTCCGATCTTCAACACCGTCGCCGATGCCGTCCAGGCCACTGGTGCCAACACCTCGGTCATCTACGTGCCGCCAGGTCTCGCGGGCGGGGCCATCGCGGAAGCAGCCGATGCGGGCGTCAAGCTCGTCGTCTGCATCACCGAAGGGATTCCCGTCGTCGATATGATGCGGGTGATTCCATTCGTGCGCGAAAAGGGCGTTCGGCTTCTCGGTCCCAACTGTCCGGGACTCATCTCTCCGGGACAGGCCAAGGTCGGCATCATCCCGGGCCAGATCTGCACGCCAGGGAACGTGGGCCTGGTCTCGCGAAGCGGCACCCTCACCTACGAGGTGGTCAACCACCTCACCAGGGCGGGCATTGGGCAGACCACCTGCGTCGGCATCGGGGGCGACCCGATCATCGGCACCAACTTCATCGATACTCTCGCCGCGTTCCAGGCCGATCCCGACACCAGGGCCATCGTGATGATGGGCGAGATTGGCGGAACCGATGAGCAGAAGGCCGCCGCGTTCGTGAAGGCGAACGTCACGAAGCCGGTGGTCGGATTCATCGCGGGCCAGACCGCCCCGCCGGGGCGGAGGATGGGCCACGCGGGCGCGATCATCTCGGGAAGCTCAGGGACCGCGGCCGAAAAGATGGCCGCGTTCAAGGAGAACGGCATCGCAGTCATGGAGCGCCCGATCGACGTGGTGAAGCTGGTCCAGGCCGCACTCAAGTAGCTACTAGCTGTTAGCTACTAGCTGCTGGCAGCTAGCAGCTAGCAGCCACTCGGGGAGTCATGTGATGGGACGATTCACGCTTGGTATTGTGAAGCCGGATGCCGTGTCGAACGGCAAGCACGGGGCCATTCTGGCCCACATCGAACAGGCGGGATTCCGGATTCGCGCCGCCCGGCTCGTCAGGCTCACGAAGCCCGAGGCTGAGGCCTTCTATGCCGTGCACAAGGGCCGGCCGTTCTATCCCGAGCTGGTCGAGTTCATGACCAGTGGGCCCTGCCTTCCCGTCGCGCTCGAGAAGGACGGCGCGGTCTCAGCCTTCCGCACCACCATCGGCGCCACCGACCCGGCCGAGGCTGCGGCGGGGACCATCCGGAAGCTCTTCGCCGAGTCCAAGGGGCGGAATGCGGTGCACGGATCGGACAGCGACGAAAACGCGGCCCGGGAGATCGCGTTCTTCTTCTCCGAGAGCGAGCGCGCGGCGCTCGGGATCCCGGATCTTTCCGCTTGATCTAACTCGCTCTGCCGTCTATATTTAGAGGCTATGCTCCGAGTGGACATTCGCCTCGCCCGGAACGGGGTTGTTCCGGTCGAGGTGGCGGTTGCTCCGGACGATCCGGTGTTCCAGGGACTCGAGCTCGGGCTCGATGGCCCGGTCCGTGTCACCGGCTCGCTGACGACCGCGAGCCGCGGCACCTGGCGGTTCGATGGCCGGGTCAGTGGCACGGCGAAGGGCGAGTGCCGCCGTTGTCTCAAGCCGGTGGAAGGCCCGTTTGCCGCGCCGATTGCCGCCGTGTATTCCACGGCAACGGACATCGCCGACGATCCGGGCGTCTACCCGCTCGTCGAGCCGGTCACCGCGATCGACCTGTCGGCCGCGGTGCGCGAGGAAGTGGGACTCACCGCGCCGCAGTGGTTGCTGTGTCGTGAAGATTGTGCCGGGCTCTGCGCGGTCTGCGGAGCCGACCTGAACGAGGGACCGTGCGAGCACGTCCGGTCCCGCGAACACCCCTGAGGAAACCATGGCTGTACCGAAGCGACGGACCTCGAAGTCACGCAAGCGCCTGCGCCGCGGGCATCACACCGCGAAGGGCATGGCCACCCAGGCCTGTCCCCGCTGCGGATCACCCAAGCTGCCGCACCGGGTCTGCAAGTCCTGCGGATTCTACGGCGGCAAGAAGCGCATCGAGGTCGGGGACGACTGAGCGTGATTCGGGTCGCGCTCGATGCGATGGGGGGCGATCACGCTCCTCGCGTGGAGATCGAAGGTCTCCGACTGGCGCTGCGCGACCTGCCGGCCACGTTCCGGGTCCAGCTCGTGGGCCAGCCCGACGTCATCGAGGCGGAGCTGGACCTCTATCCTGACATCGATCGCGCCCGGGTGGACATCGTCCCCGCGAGCGACGTCGTCGGGATGGGCGACAAGCCCCTCGCCGCCATCCGCCGCAAGCCGAACTCATCTCTCGTCGTCGGGCTCACCCTGCAGGCGAAGGGCGAATCCGACGCGTTCATCTCTGCGGGTAATACCGGCGCGATCCTGGCCGGCTCGACCGTGCTGCTTGGCCTGCACCATGGGGTGGAGCGCGCGAGCGTCGCGACCGCGTTTCCCACGGCAACGGGTCCGGTGCTCGTGCTCGATGGCGGCGCCAACGTCGACTGCAGCGCCCGCGAGCTGGTCTGCTTCGCGCGGCTTGGCTCGGTGTACATGCGCGACGTGATGGGCGTCGAGTCCCCCGCCGTCGGCCTTCTCAACGTGGGCGAGGAGGACGAGAAAGGCGGGGCCGTCGTGCGCGAGGCGTTCGGCGCCCTCAGGGAGATCCCAGGGGTCCGCTTTGTCGGCAACATCGAAGGCCGGGACATGCTGGCGGGCCACGCCAAGCTCGGGCACGTCGACGTGGCCGTGTGCGACGGATTCGTGGGAAACATCCTGCTCAAGTTCTACGAATCGGTGGGCCGCATGCTCCAGCTCCTGCTCGGCAAGGGCGATCCGGCCCTTTTCCGGCATCCCGACGTGGTGCGGGCGTTCGAGTTCCTCGATTATTCGCAGTATGGTGGCGCGCCGCTGCTCGGCGTGAAGGGCATCTCGATCATCTGCCACGGTGCCTCGCCCTCCAACGCGATCAAGCACGCGATCCGCGTCGCGGTCCAGTCCGTGGACGTCCAGCTCGATCAGCACATCCAGGCGGAGTTCGCGCAGGGGGCAGCGTGAAGGTCCTGCTGTTCCCCGGGCAGGGCGCGCAGAAGGTCGGCATGGCGGCCGATCTCGCGGCGGCGTTTCCCGCGGCGCGTGCCACGCTGCAGGCGATCGACAGCGCCCTCGGAGTCTCCCTCTCGACGCTGATGGCGGAGGGGCCGGAGGGAGAGCTCCAGCTCACCCACAACACCCAGCCCGCGATCCTTGCCCACTCCGCGGCGGTGCTTGCCGTCGTCGGTGATCGTCTCGCCGATACTGCGTGCGCCGCGGGTCACAGCCTCGGAGAGTACAGCGCGTGGGTCGCGGCGGGCGCGTTCGACGCCCCGACTGCCGCGAAGCTGGTCCGCCGCCGTGGCGAGCTGATGTTTGCCGCGGGCCAGGCCCGGCCCGGCGCGATGGCGGCCATCCTCGGCCTCGGGACCGCGGAGGTCGAAGCGGCGTGCGCCGGCGCATCCGCCGGAGATTCCGGTGTCGCGGTCGCCGCCAACCTGAATGCACCGGACCAGACGGTCATTTCGGGCGATCCCGCCGCGGTCGAGCGCGCCGGTGAGCTGTGCAAGGCGGCCGGCGCGAAGCGGGTGATGGGGCTCAAGGTGAGCGGCGCGTTCCACTCCCCATTGATGGAGCCCGCGGTGGATGGGCTGAAGCAGGCGCTGGCGGCGGCGAGCTTCGCCACACCGACGTTTCCGGTCATCGCGAATGCCGTGGCGCGTCCGGTCGACCGGGCTGATGAAGCAGTGCAGCTGCTCGCCGATCAGCTCACCGCGCCGGTGCGCTGGGTCGAGTGCATGCGCACCGCGGCCGAGTTCGCTCCCGAGGCGACCTTCGTCGAGATCGGACCGGGCAACGTGCTGTCGGGGCTCATCAAGCGCATCGTGCCGACAGCGACCACGGTGACCCTGGGAACCGCGAAGGAAGTGGAGGCGTTCCTCGCATGAGCCATTCGATCGACCTGACCGGTCAGGTGGCGTTCGTCACCGGCAGTACGCGCGGGATCGGGCACGCCATCGCGCGCTTGTTGCATGGCGCGGGCTGCAAGGTGGCCCTGCATGGACGAGACCTGGCCAGGGCGCAGGCCGTGGCCGCGGACCTCGGGGCCAATACGGTGGGCGTCGCCGGCGACGTCTCCAACGCCGCGCAGGTGGAGGAGGCCATCAAGGCGGCCGAGGCCGCGCTGGGCCCGATCACGGTGCTGGTCAACAATGCCGGGCTCACCCGCGACAATCTCCTGGTCCGCCTGACCGATGAGGACTGGACCACCGTGCTCGATGCCAACCTGCGCGGCGCCTTCAATACAATGCGGGTGCTGGCGCGGGGCATGATGAAACGGAAGGGCGGCCGCATCATCAACATCACGTCCGTGGTCGGCATCATGGGCAACAAGGGACAAGCCAACTACGCCGCGAGCAAGGCCGGGCTGATCGGCATGACGAAGGCGGTCGCCAAGGAGTACGCGAGCCGCAACGTGCTGGTGAATTGCGTTGCCCCGGGATACATCCAGACGGACATGACTGCCGCCTTGCCCCCTGAGGCCGGGGCCGCGTTATTATCAGCCATTCCCCTCGGTCGTCTCGGCGAACCGGAAGACGTGGCGGGGGCCGTGCTGTATCTCGCGTCCGATCTCGCCCGTTATGTCACCGGCCAGGTGGTCGTCGTCGACGGTGGCATGGCGATGTAGCGGGACCGGGACTCCATTTCTCACCCAAGGATTCCACACCATGAGCGCGAACGTCGAGGAGCGGGTCAAGGACATCATCGTCGAGGAGCTGGGGGTCGAGCGCGAGAAGCTCACCGCGGAAGCGAGCTTCATGGAAGATCTCGGCGCCGACAGTCTGGACACGGTCGAGCTCGTCATGGCGTTCGAGAAGGAATTCGACATCGACATCCCGGACGAGGAAGCGGAAAAACTCCGCACCGTCGGTGACGCCCTCAAATATCTCCACGAGAAGCTCGGTTCGTGACGGAACGGGTGGTGGTCACGGGCCTCGGGCTCGTCACCCCGGTCGGCAACAGCACCGAGGAGACCTGGACCGGTCTGCTGGCGGGAAAGTCCGGTGCCGCGCCCATCACCAAGTTCGACGCGTCGAAGTACCAGGTCCGGTTCGCCTGCGAGGTCAAGGGTTTCGACGCCCTGGCGTACATGGACAAGAAGGAAGCCCGTCGTTACGACCTCTTCGTGCAATACGCCCTCGCGGCGGCCCATCAGGCCATCACCCAGGCGGGACTCGAGGGAAAGTTCCCTGATCCCGAGCGCAGCGGCGTCGTGATCGGCAGCGGCATCGGGGGCATGCAGACCTTCGAGGAGCAGTGCGCGGTCTTCCTCACCAAGGGCCCCGACCGCGTCTCGCCGTTCTTCGTTCCCATGTTCATCCCGGATATCGCGGCCGGCCTGGTCTCGATCCGGTATGGCCTCAAGGGCCCGAACTTCTGCACGGTGTCCGCCTGCGCCTCGTCGGCCCACGCCGTCGGCGAGTCGTACGAGCTGATCAAGGGAGGCAAGGCCAGCTGCATGGTGACCGGGGGCGCCGAGGCGGCGATCACCGGGCTCACCATCGCGGGCTTCCAGAACATGAAGGCGCTGTCCACCCGGAACGACGCGCCCGAGCAGGCGAGCCGCCCCTTTGACAAGGAGCGCGACGGCTTCGTGCTTGGCGACGGCGCCGCGGTGGTCGTGCTCGAGAGCCTCACCCACGCACGGAACCGTGGCGCCACCATCCTGGGCGAGGTCCTGGGCTACGGACTCTCGGGCGACGCCCACCATATGACGCAACCGGCCCCGGCGGGCGAGGGCGCGCAGCGCGCGATGAAGGACTGCCTCATGGACGGCAGCATCGATCCGACCACGGTCGACTACATCAATGCGCACGGTACCTCGACGGAGCAGGGAGACATCGCCGAGACCCAGGCGGTGAAGGCGGTCTTCGGCGACCAAGCCCGCAAGCTGGTGTTCGGCTCCAGCAAGTCGATGACCGGTCACCTGCTTGGTGGGGCCGGCGGTCTCGAGTTCGTCGTCTCACTCCTTGCCGCGACCACCGGGAAGATTCCGCCGACCATCAACCAGGTCACGCCCGATCCCGATTGCGACCTCGATTCGGCGCCCAATACGGCGGTGGAGCGGCCGGTCCGGGTCGCCCTCTCGAACTCCTTCGGCTTCGGCGGACACAATGTGACGCTGGCCGTCAGGGCCTTTCGCGAGTAGGGGCCGGGCACGCCCGGCCCGGATTAGATTTCCTCCATGATTGCGCGCCCCGGACCGATCCAGGATCCTCGCCTCAATCCCATCCGGGACAAGGTCGAAACGGGCGTCCGGCTCACGGCCGCCGACGCGATCCTCCTGTACCAAACGCCTGATCTCCTTGGGCTCGGCTGGCTCGCCGATCTTGCCAACC